>JAQWKY010000076.1 GCA_029247585.1 Flavobacteriales bacterium
TTATCACTCTTTTCATTGTGGAGTTCAACTAGCTTTCCATCCTTGAGTAGTGCAATTACTACTCCCTGATCGAAAGACTTAACAATTAACTCATTCACTAAATAAAAATTGTTTTAAGTAGGTTAGACACAAAGCATGAAAAGCACCCATATAATAGGGTGCTTGCTCTGTGATCAATCAGAAAAAATTATTTCTTCTTCTTGTGACGGTTTTTTCTCAAGCGTTTTTTACGCTTGTGCGTAGACATCTTATGTCTTTTTCTTTTCTTTCCACTTGGCATAGTGTAGTCGTTTAATACGTTAATACTATTTTAATTTCTCTAACATCGTTACCGCTCTGTTTTGCATGTCTCCCTCAGATTTTTCAATCAATGTGGATAATGCAGTGCGAGCCTGCGACGTGTCTTTTAATGCTGCATAACTTAGGGCTAACTGCATGTGAGCCTCAAGTCGATTGTCATCCAATTGAACGACTTTTTCAAAGCGATTAACCGCTTTTTGATACTGCCCAGATTGCACGGAAAACAAGCCCATGTTCCACTGCAAGTCGGCATTTTGCGGATATTTATCCGCCAATGATTTCATTTGCAAAACCCCTTGCATCTGAGCTTCAGGACTTTCGCTGTTCTTTATGTTTGACAAAGCCTCTTGAATCTGCTCGGTCAATGTGGACTGAACATTTTTCACAGCAGGTGTCGGCCTTACCGAGCTTGTGTAAATATACAAAACTAAGGCAATTCCAATAACAACGGCAACGAGGGGGCTTCTTTTCATAAAATTCTTACTTTACGGTTACGTTCGATTTTACGCCGTCCATAAACACTTTAGCAGGCTTGAAAGATGGAATGTTATGGGCAGGAATAATGATGGTTGTATTTTTCGAAATGTTTCTTCCTGTTTTTTCAGCTCTTTCCTTGATGATAAAAGATCCGAATCCTCTCAAGTAAACATTCTCACCTGACTCCAAAGACGATTTTACTTCTTCCATAAAAGCTTCTACGGTTGTTTGTACATCAACCTTTTCTAAACCTGTCTTCTCCGCAATCTCAGCTACGATATCTGCCTTAGTCATATTCTTTTTTTCTTTTTGAATCGCTGTTTATAAATGATTTCCCATTAAATTTGGGTTTGCAAATATACGATTTTTCACTTCAATCAAAAAAGAACTTAAACTTTATTTTTAAGACTTAAGATTCTCATTAACAAAATATTAAACATGAATTTCTCTAGTCAGCTACTTCAATGGTACCGCAACAATCGTCGGGACTTCCCATGGAGAAGAACTAAAAACCCATACAAAATATGGTTATCTGAAATTATACTGCAACAAACACGGACTTCACAAGGGCTAAGCTACTATACTAAATTTACAGACAAGTTCCCTACGCTCAGGGACTTAGCAACAGCAAAAGAAGAAAAAGTCTTAAAGCTATGGCAGGGCTTGGGTTACTACTCGAGGGCTAGAAATCTACACGCCTCTGCAAAATACATTCACCAGGAGTTAAAGGGTGTTTTCCCAAATCGCTATAACAATCTCATAAGACTAAAAGGAGTAGGCCCCTACACTGCAGCAGCTGTGAGCTCAATCTGCTTTAAAGAAGTAAAGGCCGCTGTAGACGGAAATGTTTACCGTGTCTTGTCTCGAGTTTTTAATATTGAAACAGCAATCAATAGTACAGAAGGCATTAAAATCTTTCAAAAGCTTGCTGATGAGTTAATATGTCACAAAGAACCGGGTGATTATAACCAAGCTCTCATGGATTTGGGTGCAACGATTTGCAAAGCCAAGAACCCTATATGTGATGTTTGCCCTTTGCAATCAAAATGTATTGCTAGAGAACAAAAGATCGCCGACAAAAGACCCGTCAAAACAAAAAAAAGTAAAATTAAAAACAGGTTTTTAAACTACTTTTGCGTTGAATATGAGAAGCAGTTCTTCATGAAAAAAAGAACTGAAAATGACATCTGGAAAAAGCTCTATGACTTCCCTTTAAAGGAGGTTGATTGCGTAACAGAAGAGTTGAAACAAGGAGATATAGAAGTGATTCAAAGCATCATCGGAGAAAACACATTTACCCTACAGAAAACCCGGCAATACGAACACAAATTGAGCCATCAAAAATTGCACATCAACATATACTACATAAAATCCCATACTAAGATTAGAAAAAACGGTTTCATCAAAGTAAATCAGCACGAAGCAATGAAATTTCCCGTACCCAAACCCATAGAAAAATTTTTTAAAGAACTATTCAAAGGGCTTGACAACAAAGGATAATTTCATTAAGTTTGATTTTATCCAATATACATATTTATTAACTTAAATTAATACTAAAATGGCAGCCTCATTGAATAAAGTAATATTAATAGGGAATCTGGGAAGAGATCCAGAAACCAGAACACTAGAAAGCGGCATCGTGATGTGTCGGTTTTCTATAGCAACTACGGAGACGTACAGAAATCGTCAAAGTGGTGAAAAAACGAACCATACAGAGTGGCACAACATCGTCCTGTGGAGGAATTTGGCTGAAGTAGCTGACAAATACCTTCACAAAGGTGATAAGGTTTTGATAGAAGGGCGCATCAGATCGCGCTCATGGGAAGATAAAGAAAGTGGACAAATGCGATACATCACTGAAATACTTGCAGATCAAATGCAAATGATGGGCTCAATTAAAAAAGCATCAGACACGGAAGCCACAAATGTGGTGGAAGAGCCTAATGCTAATTCTTTCGTCCAAGAATCACCCATTCAATTGGAAGAAGACCTTCCTTTTTAGATATAGACCTAAATCCTAAGCTTTGAGCCCCGAACCCCCACTAATTTTAAATACATTGCCCTTTTTAAACCCTATTGACTCGAGCACAATCCTTTCCCTCATCGTACTTCTGATTCTGTTGGCTACTTCCGCTCTAATCTCAGGAGCAGAAGTCGCATTCTTTGCGCTAAAACCTCATGAAATTGAAAAAATAAAAAACCAGAAATCAAAAAGAGCAAAACTTATCGATGGATTCTTATCCAAGCCAAAGGATTTACTCGCAACCATACTTATTACCAACAACTTTGTAAACGTAGGTGTCATTATCCTTGCTACTTACATCTCAGCATCTTTATTTAATTTTCAGGGCAATGAGTGGTTGCAATTTTTAGTTCAAGTCATTATTATAACATTCTTGCTCCTACTTTTTGGAGAGGTGCTTCCGAAGGTTTACGCCAACAACAATGCCGTTCGATTTGTTGGTTTTATAGCGCTTCCTCTTTCCATCTTTGACAAACTATTTAAACCCTTGAGCCAAATTCTTGTTGTTAGTTCTAGAATCATTGATCGGAAGTTACAGGGCAAAAGTCATAAGCTCTCTGTGGACGACCTCTCCAATGCGCTGGAGCTCACAAGCGACGAAAACGAGGATAAAAACGAAAAAAAAATTTTAGAAGGCATTGTGAAATTCGGAAATACCGACGTGAAACAAATCATGCGTTCACGAATAGATGTTACCGCTCTAGATCAAAAAAGCAGCTTTAACCTAGTGTTAAAGACCATAAGAAATACAGGTTATTCTAGAATTCCGATTTACGAAAAATCTTTTGACAAAATCAAAGGGATATTATACATAAAGGATCTATTACCCTATCTAAGTAAATCATCAAACTTCAACTGGAATGAACTGATAAGAGAAGTATTCTTTGTCCCAGAAAACAAAAAGATTGATGATCTTCTTAAGGAGTTTCAAGAGAAAAAAATTCATTTAGCCATTGTCGTAGACGAATACGGAGGTACTTCAGGTATTGTTACGCTCGAAGATATTATAGAAGAAATTGTGGGGGACATCAGCGATGAATTTGATGATGACAACATCGTATATTCCAAACTTGATGAGTTCAACTATGTATTTGAAGGCAAGACAGCGCTCAACGATTTTTACCGAATTCTAAATATTGAGGGAGAGCTTTTTGAAAATGCAAAAGGGGAGTCAGATAGTCTTGCGGGATTTATTTTGGAACTCACTGGGATCATGCCTGAAAAAGATGAAAAAATAAACTTTGATAATTATACCTTTACCATAGAAGGCGTAAACAAGAGAAGAGTCACAAGAATCAAAGTTTCCATTGGAAATAAGAAAAAACAAAACCATGAAAATTAAGGCCCTATTTATCGCTTTGATAACTGTATTTGTTTCTTGCTCAGAAAGTTACAACCCAAAACCTCTGGGCTATCACAGGATTGATTTGTCAGAGAAAGAATACCAACTTTTTGACAGCAATTGTTCGTATCAATTTCTCAGCCCAAAAAATGCGGATATCATCAAAGGAAAAAGGCACTGCTGGTATTCCATCAACTATCCGAATCATAATGCTACCATATATTTGACTTATAAAAAGCTAAATTCAAATTTAGAAAGCATTATCGAAGAAAGTCATAAGTTAGCATACGACCACGCCATCCGGTCGGATGGAATTATCGAGCAAGTATATGCCAATGAAGACGAACAAGTTTATGGTGTGCTTTATGACATTCATGGAAACAGCGCCTCCAATCTACAATTCTTTTTAACCGACAGTACCGACCACTTTCTAAGAGGCTCGCTTTATTTCAACGAAACACCAAATGCAGATTCATTACTACCGGTCAAAGAATACATCAAAGAAGATTTCATCACTTTGATAGAGAGTCTTACCTGGTCTTGAGTTTCTTAAACTGAAAGTAGAGTGCAATTTGTATTACAAACAACAGACTGGCTGCTACCAAATGAATCGGCTGCATCAATGCCATCATGTCGAAATAGGTGAGAATGATTCCGCTCAAAACCTCTAACACAACAACAAGAACAAGTAAATTAATGCCCTGAAATCTCATCTGTAACTTATAGTTTCTGTAAAACAATAAGGCATGAACTACAACAAGTGATAGGGCAAAAGATCTGTGAAATTTAAAGGTACTTCCTGCCAAGTCAATCCAAAGCTCCCTTTGGGTATGGTTTAAACTTCTGGAGATCTCATCAATAAGCTGTCGAACCTGTGTTCCTAGGGTAATTTGTAGTAAACTTAATACGATAGCCACAACAAGTAGATTGTTCAAAGTCTTGTCAAAAGCCAGCGAGCTTTTAGGGGATGATTCGGGGACCTCAGCAATCAGGTACACCATCAAGGCAACGATAAGCAAAGCCACAAGCATGTGTATGGTGATTTGTGCAGGCTGAAGAACTGAATATACAACTGTTGCTCCTAACCAAGCTTGAAAGCCCATTAGAAAAACGACAACAGCACTAAGGGTAACAATTTTTCTTTTTGAGTTCCAAAACCTAAAAGACATCAACAGCATGACAAATGTAAAAAGTCCTGAAAGCGCTCCTATCAATCGATTGATGTACTCAAACCAAGTATGAGTTGGATTGAATATTGCATAATCATGTTTGGTGTAAGGCGCCCAATTTGATGTATTGTAATAAGACCCACTAATAAAATCAGTTTTAGCCGTCCACAATTCCTCTTCGTGAATAATCATCTGCCCCTCAAAGAACGAATGATTCTCTTTCCACTCTATTTGCGCTACACTTGTAGGCGGAATAACAAAACCAAAACACTTCGGCCAATCTGGACACCCCATTCCGGAACCCGTCATGCGAACAACAGATCCAGCAACAATAATAAGAAAAATACTAACGAGCGTAAATTTTGCAAAAAATTTAAATGACATGCAGTATGGATTAACGTATCGATTCAAAGTACTAACAAGCCGAAGTATCCGACTCACATCACGCTTCAGCTTACATTAATGTGATGCCACAAAATCTAGTGAACTGCTAAACGTTATTTCGCACAGCAAGATTTTGTACAGGAAGCCTCACAACGCTTCGCTTCTTTTTTGTCGCAACATGACTTAGTACAATCAGCAGCACAACTTTTCGGAGCATCCTTAGAACAACATTTTGCTCCTGAAGCTTTACATTTTGCTTTCTGCTCAGCAGTGCAAACCTTACCATTAGCACAACAAGACTTAGTACAATCAGTACTGCACGATTTCTCCGGAATTAAAGCAGCCTTAAAGGCTCCATTCCTGTATGAATTTACAAAGTCTACCAAAGAGGCCCCTGAGGTCACAGCCGAATCAAATGATACGCTCGCAGTAGCAGAACTAAAGTCTACTAGGGCATCCCTAACTCCATCAATATTCTTCAATTCTACTTCTATAGAACGCGCACATCCCATAGCACAAGTCATTCCCTCTATGTTCATCAGCATTTTTCCTGAAGATGATACTTCCTGAGTCACTTTTTTAGACTGAGCAGTAGATTCCGAACAAGAAATCACCGTAAATACAACAGATAAAAGCAAGCTAAATTTCACCAACTTATTCATTATTTTCTTTGTTTAAGATTAATACTGCAAAGGTACGAATTATCATCAAGAACAGGTTTAAATCAGTATCTTTGCATGCGGTATTAACAGCAATTTAACTAAAGTTGGCAAATGCTCAAGAGAATTGATACCCCTTTAGGTCATTGGATTATACTTCTTTCACTTTCACTTATCTGGGGAAGCTCTTTCATTTTAATGAAACGAGGCCTTGACGCCTTCAGTTTTGAGCAGGTCGCGACCCTTCGTCTCGCAATTGCTTTTATCTGTGTAGCCCTACTGGGACGAAAATTTTATCGAAAAATCCCTACCCAAAGTTTATGGGCACTGTTCGGAACGGGTTTCGTTGGTAGTGCCATTCCCGCCATCCTATTTAGTAAAGCTGAAACTTATCTGGAGTCTGGCCTGGTAGGGATGCTTAACGTCCTAACCCCACTTTTCACTTTATTTATTGGCGTTGTTTTTTATGCACTTAAAGTAAAGCGCGCTAATTACCTCGGTGCATTTATTGGGGTGATTGGAACGGTATTCCTTCTCTTTCCAGACTTACAAGAATTGAACACTAAGACGCTACAATACAGCATGATGGTTATCTTAGCCACAGCATGTTATGGATGGAGCGCCAATATCATTAAGGCGCATTTGCAACATTTAAATGCGCTACAAATAACCACACTATCGCTCACATTTGTTGGCCCTTGGGCAATAATACACTTGTTTTCTGGAGACTTTATTGAGGTCATGCAATCCCATCCTAAAGCATGGGCAAGTTTTGGATATACTGCAATTTTAGCGATTACCAGTTCGGTACTAGCTGTTATTGCCTTCAACAAATTGATAAAAATGACGGGAGCAGTTTTCGCAACATCATGCACCTACATCATATCCATCATCGCGATACTCTGGGGTGTTATTGATCAAGAAATAATTACAATACACCAAATCACTGGGTTTATGATTATTATTGCTGGGGTATACTTAGTCAACAAAAGATCCTAATCTGCTTTGCCAGTTTGGTATAATTGTGTAATTTTGCAGACCATTTAGTATTTTAAATAAACTAAACCATAGCAGATGTACGCAATTGTAGAGATAGCAGGGCATCAATACAAAGTTGAAAAAGATCAACGCATCTTTGTTAACCGTCTTGAAGGAAAAGAAGGATCGAAAGTTACTTTCGACAACGTTCTTTTGATTGAAGATAAAGGCAAAGTTACCGTTGGCGCCCCAGCTATAAAAGGTGCAAAAGTCTCAGCGAAGATTGAGAGCCACCTGAAAGGAGACAAAGTAATTGTTTTCAAAAAGAAAAGAAGAAAAGGCTATAAAGTGAAAAATGGTCACCGTCAGTACTTAACATCGTTAACGATCGGTACCATCACTAAAAAAGCAGCAGCTAAAAAAGCAGCTCCTAAAGCTGAAACAGTAAAAGCCTAATTAATTAACCCAAAAAAATTGAACCATGGCTCATAAGAAAGGTGTCGGTAGTTCCAAAAACGGTCGTGAATCGGAATCGAAACGACTAGGAATCAAAATTTACGGTGGTCAATTAGCTATTGCTGGTAATATCATCGTTAGACAAAGAGGTACAAAACACAATCCAGGCGAAAACGTAGGTATGGGTAAAGATCATACGCTATTTGCCTTATGTGATGGTACTATACAATTTAAAAAGAAGAGAGATAACAGATCTTACGTAAGCGTTGTTCCATTCGCTGAGTAACTCATTTCTTTACTTAACATAAAAAGACGCTTCATTCTGAAGCGTCTTTTTTTTATCCTAAGTTTTTCGATTCATCATGATACAAATTGCATTTCGGGAATTTCACCATGAACCAATAGACGACCATCTGTCGCAGCTTGTATTTCTTGAACCGTTACACCTGGCGCCCGTTCTAAAAGTTGGAATCCACCACCAGACATTACTTCCATTACAGCTAAATTGGTGATGACTTTTTTTACGCAGCCCACACCTGTTAGGGGTAAAGTGCATTTTTTTAAAATTTTTGATTGCCCTTTTTTATTGGTATGCATCATGGCAACAATAATATTCTCAGCAGAAGCAACTAAATCCATCGCTCCACCCATACCTTTGACCATTTTCCCAGGAATTTTCCAATTGGCAATATCTCCATTTTCAGACACCTCCATAGCCCCCAATACGGTAAGTTGTACATGCTGTCCTCGAATCATGGCAAAGCTTGTTGCTGAATCAAAATAAACAGCACCGTCAAGAGCTGTTATCGTCTGTTTGCCAGCATTGATAAGGTCGGGATCTTCCTCTCCTTCCACAGGAAAAGGACCCATTCCTAGGATGCCATTCTCCGATTGAAATTCTATCGAAATTCCTTTGGGAACATAATTGGCTACTAGAGTTGGTATTCCGATGCCTAAGTTTACATAAAAGCCATCTTCCAGCTCTTGCGCAATTCGCTTTGCGATTCCAATTTTATCTAACATAATACTTTATTATTTATCGAACCGTTCGTTGTTCTATTCGCTTTTCAAATTTTTCTCCTTGAAATATTCGCTGTACAAATATTCCTGGTGTATGAATCTGATTGGGGTCTAAAGCACCCACCGGTAAAAGCTCTTCGACCTCTGCAACAGTAATTTTTCCAGCCATGGCCATCATAGGATTGAAATTTTTCGCTGTTGCCTTGTAAATCAGGTTTCCGGCTGCATCACCTTTCCATGCTTTAACAATGGCAAAATCTGCATACAGTGCCGATTCTAAAATATGGGGTTTCCCGTTAAAGACTCGAACTTCTTTTCCTTCAGCGACTTCTGTACCATAACCTGCAGGCGTATAAAAAGCTGGAATGCCAGCGCCTCCAGCCCTACATCGCTCCGCCAGAGACCCTTGAGGTATTAAATCTACCTCCAGTTCTCCACTAAGCATTTGCCGTTCAAATTCTTCATTCTCACCCA
>JAQWKY010000078.1 GCA_029247585.1 Flavobacteriales bacterium
AGCATGACGTACATAATCTAACAAAGATGTTTTCCCATGATCAACATGCCCCATGACAGTCACAATCGGTGATCTAGGGCTTAAATCTTCTGGATTATCTTCATGCTCTATAATAGATTCTTGAACTTCTGCACTTACAAATTCAACTTCGTACCCGAATTCATCAGCAACGATAGTCAATGTTTCTGCATCCAAACGCTGATTCATGGTTACCATAATACCCAACATCATACAAGAGGATATAATTTGAGTAACTTGAACATTCATCATGGTAGCAAGTTCATTCACAGTAACAAACTCCGTTACCTTAACAACCTTACTTGCTTCATCAGCAAGCATCTGATCCATGGCATCCTGCTCACGGCGCTCATCTCGCTTCGATCTTCTGTGTTTAGAACCTTTAGATTTACCTTTTCCTGTAAGCTTGTCTAGAGTTTCTGCAATTTTCTTTTGGATTTCCTCCTCCGTAGGCTCGACCTTAGCAACTTTAGGCTTTCTTCCCTTATTCCCTCCGGACTTATGATTTGGTCTGGCAGGTTTCGCACCCGCATTTGGACCCTGATTGATTCTTTTTCGTTTCTTCTTGTTGTCTTTATTCCCTGCCGGATTACTCGACGAAGCTACTTTCTTTTTAGGTTTTGAAAATTGACTTAAGTCAATAACCTGACCTGTTAATTTAGGACCAGTAAGCGTTTTAGATTTTCCTTTTAAAACTTCGTCTGGTTTGTTCTCAGGGGCCTTTTCTTTAACCTTTTCTTCGGGTTTATTCAACTTTTCAACCTTAACCTGGGTAACATTTTGATCTTTTACAGGATTGTCCACATCAATCTTCCCAACTTGTTTTGGACCTGTTCCAGATAAAGCACCCTTAGCCTTAATCACCTCTTTCTTCTTCGCTTTAGGGGCTTCTTTTTTAGGAGCCTCTGAACTAGCTGATTGAGAAGGCTTATCTTTTGACAATGGCAAGGAAGTTTTTTCTTCCGATGTCGAAGTTTTGGTTGCAGATTCAACTACATCATCGGTTGGCACTTCTTCTTTTGCAGTGGGTTTTGCCTTGGGTTGCACATCTATTTTTCCGACCATTTTTGGACCGGTTAAATCGGATTTTGCCTTTATCACTTCTTCTTTTTGAGAAGACTTAATGGCAACAGAAGCTTTAATAGCCTCTTTCTCCTCTAGTCTTTCTTGAGCAACTTCAAGTGAGCGTTTATGCTGCTCTACATCAGCCATAAAGTGCTGTTTCAACAAATCATAAGCTTCTAGAGTGATCTTAGTATTTGGACGACCGTCGATTTCTACCCCCTTAGAGGCTAGATGGTCTACGATATTCGCAATACCAACATTTAATTCTTTTGCAACCTTACTTAATCTCATGCTTGCTAGTTATCTTGTAGCGTTTTCGTTTAGTACAACTCTTGCGATTTAATCTTCAAATTCAGATTTTAAAACCGCTTGAATTTCTTTGATTGTTTCTTCTTCTAAATCAGTACGCTTAACCAATTCCGCAGCAGAAAGTTCCAAAACAGACTTCGCTGTGTCACAACCAATATTCTTTAATTCTTCGATAATCCAACCGTCAATTTCATCAACAAATTCTGTCAATGCAACATCTTCAGTATCGTCAACATCTCTATACACATCAATTTCATAACCAGAAATAGCTCCAGCCAATCGGATATTACTTCCACCTCGACCTATAGCTAAAGATACTTGGTCGGGCTTCAAAAATACTTCTGCTCTATTGTTGTCTTCATCAAGCGTAATGGATGAAACTTTTGCAGGACTTAAAGCTCTTGAAATAAATAGCGTTGTGTTACTTGTGTAGTTAATCACATCAATATTTTCATTACCCAATTCTCGAACAATTCCATGAATTCGAGAACCTTTCATCCCTACACAGGCTCCAACAGGATCTATGCGTTCGTCATATGATTCAACGGCTACCTTTGCTTTTTCGCCGGGGATGCGCTCTACGCGTTTAACGATAATTAAACCGTCTGCAACTTCAGGGATTTCTTGTTCAAATAAACGTTCAAGAAACTTAGGCGATGTACGAGACAAGACGATTCTAGGTTTCATTCCTTTCAATTGTACTTCTTTGACAACACCGCGAATGGTGTCGCCTTTTCTGAAAAAGTCCGATCGAATCTGCTGATCCTTTGGTAGGATAACCTCATTGTCCATATCATCAATGATGATGACTTCTCTGTTTCGAATGTGATGAACTTCTCCTGAAATAATATCTCCCACCAACTCCTTGTAACGATTGTACAAGTCTGTATTATCGTGTTCTTGAATACGGCTAATAAGGTTTTGACGAAGTGACAATATCGCACGACGACCGAAGTCAATCAAATGTACTTCTTCAGACACCTCTTCACCTACTTCAAAATCGGGCTCAATTTTTATGGCGTTCGAATAGGTAATTTCGGCATTTTCATCTTCCACTTCTCCATCCTTAACAACGATACGATTCCTCCAGATTTCTAAATCTCCTTTGTCTGGATTTACGATAATGTCAAAATTATCATCAGAACCGTACTTTTTGATGATCATGTTTCTAAAAACGTCTTCAATGATACCCATTAGGGTAACTCGGTCGATATTCTTATCGTCCTTAAACTCTGCAAATGAATCTATAAGAGCTAAATTCTCCATTTCACTTCACTTAAAATGTGATTAACACTATTGTTTGTTTTATTTCTCGATGTTCTATCGTGCGTTGATTCACGATAGTAATTTTTCCTTTTCCCGTAGGTTTCTTTTCTCTAGTCTTCCACTCCAGCTGAATCGATTGCTCATCAGCAGCGGTCATTTTAGCCTCTATAACATCACCGTCATGAAGTGTTACTTTTACTTTACGGCCAACGTTTTTACTGTACTGACGAATAACTAAGGGTTCTCCAATACCAGAAGATGCAACCGTTAAAGAAAAATCTGCTTCTTCTCGGTCAAGATTGAACTCAATGGCTCGACTGACCTTTTTACAATCGGCTAGGGTTAAGCCCGTATCGCTATCCAACAACACCTTGATGTCATTGCTAGGGCTCAAAGTCAAATCGACAAGAAAAATGTCCGTACCTTCAATCCCTTCTGCAATTAACTGCTCTACTTTCTCCTTCAATATCTTAAGTATAAAAAGAGGGGACTTTCCGTCCCCTCCTATCTTTCAGCATAAATACACTGCAAATATACGCATTTTTTCTTTCCAAAACACCAATAGAAAGCCTTTTATAAAATAACGACATCCCCTCGAGAACTCACCACAGCAATCGAAAGCATCATAAAATAAGAGGCAAATGGTTACCCATCTTTGGTGTTTCGTCTCCAAAATGACATTTAAGGTAAAGACGAAAAAAGCCCCGGTTCTTACCGGGGCTTTATATTCGTTGTCCGACTAGGGCTCGAACCTAGACTCTTCTGTACCAAAAACAGACGTGTTGCCAGTTACACCATCGGACAAATGCGGTGCAAATTTATTTCTTTTTTTTTACTTGGCACAAAAAACAACGAAAAAGAATTGATAAAATTTAATCCTTTTTGACAAAGTTCATTCATTCGTTAGATTCAAAAAAAGTGCACCAAATATTTTTTATACATTCGCGGTACATTGTATGTAATTTTAATTAGTCTAATAAAAATGCAGTATCAAAAAATCAACAACCTATTCGGCTGGATTACCTTTTCAATTGCCCTTAGCGTTTATATATTAACTCTAGAACCTACAACGAGCTTTTGGGATTGTGGAGAATACATTGCAACCGCATATAAACTCCAGGTAGGTCATCCTCCAGGGGCACCTACTTATCTTTTGCTAGGGAATTTCTTTGCGAATTTTGCTTTTGGTGACACCACAAAAGTTGCTTACATGATGAATCTCATGTCTGCCGTTTGTAGCGCCTTCACCATTCTCTTTTTATTTTGGACCATTACTGCATTTTCAAAAAAAATAATCGGTGAAATTAAGACCAAGGGGCAAATCATTTCAGTGATGGGTGCAGGTCTAGTTGGTGCTTTAGCTTATACATTCTCCGACTCTTTTTGGTTCTCCGCTGTAGAGGGAGAAGTTTACGCCATGTCATCTTTCTTTACGGCCATCGTTTTTTGGGCGGCTTTAAAATGGGATGACGAGTACGACAGAGAGGGAGAATCAGCAAACAGATGGCTTCTTTTGATCACCTATTTGATTGGGCTCTCTATTGGTGTTCACATGCTAAATTTACTTGCGATTCCAGCCATCGTATATTTGTATTATTTTAAAAAATACAAGCCTAGCAAAAAAGGGTTTTTAATCACAGGTATTACATCCATTTCCATTCTTGGATTTATTTTTTTCGGACTCATCCCACAAATCGTGAAATGGCTTGGGATTGTTGAAAGAGTCTTTGTGAATACTCTTGGGCTTCCGTTTAATAGCGGAACCATTTTCTTTATCACAGCCCTCATAGCTTTAATCGTCTACGGATTGAAAAAGGCACAAGAAAAGGGTAAAAATCTAGCACATACAGCCTTATTAGCCATCACATTTATTCTCATAGGATATTCTTCTTTTTCCGTACTTGTCATTCGCTCCAATTCGAATACGCCTATCGATGAGAACAATCCTGAAGAAGCTGTAAGTTTACTCGCTTACCTGAATCGTGAACAATACGGATCCACACCTCTGGTTTATGGACAGTATTACACCGCAGGTCTTGACAAGAGGAACCCCTACACAGATGGCACACCCGTCTACGTCAAAGATGAAAAAACGGGGAAATACATCATTTCTGACGAAAGAAAAAATCACAGTCCAAATTTCGACAAAAACCACTCAGGAATTTTTCCTCGAATGTGGAGTCGAGATGATAGACATGTTAGAGCTTACAAAGATTGGGGAAACATCAAGAGCCGGAAAAACAAGAAACCTAGTTTTGCTGATAATCTAAGCTACTTCTTTAACTACCAAATCAACCACATGTACTTTCGATACTTCATGTGGAATTTTGCGGGTAAACAAAACGACATTCAAAGCCACGGATCTATTACCGAAGGGCAATGGCTCTCGGGTATTCCCTTCCTAGATGAGTGGCGTCTAGGCCCTCAAGACAATTTACCTTCAGCCCAAGCCAACAATCCCGGCAGAAACCATTTCTATATGCTACCTTTTCTTCTGGGTCTGATTGGTCTGAGCTACCATTACAAAAAGCATAATAAAGACGCTTGGATTGTTAGTCTACTATTTGTGTTTACGGGCTTAGCCATAGTTATATACCTAAATCAATACCCTTATCAGCCACGGGAAAGAGACTACGCCTACGTAGGTTCTTTCTATGCCTACGCCATCTGGATTGGATTAGGTGTTTTGGCTATCATTGAAAAATTAAAACAATACGCATCAGGAAATGCGGTAGCTATTGCTTCTACAGCTATATGTTTATTGGCAGTTCCCGGAATTATGGCAAGTGAAGGTTGGGATGATCATGATCGATCAAACCGTTATACGGCGAGAGACTTTGCAAAAGCCTATTTAGACTCGTGTGAACCCGATGCCATTTTGTTTACCATGGGTGATAATGATACATTCCCCTTGTGGTACGTTCAAGAGGTAGAAGGGTACAGAACAGATATTCGAATTGTAAACCTAAGCCTGCTGAATACAGATTGGTATATCGATCAAATGAATCGCGATGCATATGACGGGAAGGGTGTCCCTTTTAGTATGCCTCACAACTTGTACCGACAGGGTACTCGTGATGTAGCGATTTACAAAGATGTAGGTGCCAGCAAACAACGCTGGGAGGTCTCTAAAATGAATAAGTGGATTCAAAGTGACTCACCCCAAACGAAAGTCAACTACGGAAAAGAGTATGTATTCTTTCCTACAAAAAAGTTAAGTATCCCGGTCAATAAGGCAAAAGTAATTGCCAACGGAACTGTTAGCCCAAAAGATGCCCATTTGATTGTACCCAATTTGGATTGGAATTTGAATGTGAATCAAATGGAAAAGAAACACATGTTGATCATCGACATGATTGATCAAAATAAGTGGGAACGACCTATATATTTCTCTGTCACCATTGGAAATAGCGCACATTCATACGCGTACCTATGGGAGTATTTCCAACTCGATGGCCTGGCCTATCGTTTGGTTCCGATAAAAACAAAATCTGAACCGGGTAAAATTGGTCGTGTGAAAAGTGACCTCCTTTACAGCAACTTAATGGAGGGCTTTGAATATGGAAACGTGAATAATTCTGAGGTCTATTTGGACGAAACAAACCTCAGGCTGGTAAAAAATATTCGAAGTAATTTCTCTCGATTGGCAGATCAGTTGATTGCCGAAGGTAAAACAGATGCTGCAGTAAAAGTCCTTGACAAATGCCTTTGGTTAATGCCAAACGAAAAAGTGGAATACAATTTCTTCATGCTACCTATGGCAGAAAACTACTACATCTGTAACGAAAAGGAAAAGGCTAGGGCGATTATTACCACGATGATTGAAACCATGGAAGAGAAACTAACCTATTACAATCAATTTGAGGGTGCTCAGAAAAATAGTGTTAAAAATGAAATCCAAAGGCCTCTTGCTCTTTACAATAGTGCCGTTAAAATAGCTTATAGTTTTGACGATGCTAGTTATGCTGAAAAGTTAGCAAAGCAGTTTCAAGAGGTATTAAAAAAATCGGATATTAGATAAACCCTTGTTGGTGAAAACTTCATGAGTTATCTTTACAAAACTCCCAGGCTTTTAAAGTGGTATTACCCTGACCTAATCTGGGACTATACTTCAGAGGAAAAATGCATCTATTTGACCTTTGATGATGGTCCTACAAAAGAGCACACCAATTGGATATTAGAGCAATTGGAAGACTACAATGCGAAAGCAACCTTTTTTTGCGTTGGAAATAATGTGGAAAGTTGTCGTGATGAGTTTGATAATATCATCAAAAAAGGCCACACGGTTGGAAACCACACCTTCAATCACTTAAATGGTCGCAACCACAGTCTCCTCTCCTACATTCGAGATATTAGGAAATGTGGTGACGTCTTTAAATCAAAACTCTTTAGACCACCTCACGGTAGGCTGAGTAAAAAACAAAGCATGGTCCTGACCAAAGACTTTCAGATAATCATGTGGGATGTACTAAGTGGCGATTTTGACACAAACTTAAGTGGAGAAGATTGTTACAATGCAGTGGTTAACAACGTAGTAAATGGCTCAATAGTTGTATTTCACGATAGCATCAAGGCAGCACCTAGGCTGAAAGTGGCACTTCCAAAAATTTTAAAGGAACTATCGGACAGAGGGTACACCTTTAAAGCGATCAGCTAAATGCTTTCAGAGCTTTCAATAATTGATTCTTAGGCACCACCCCGGTTTGCCTCCAAAGAAGGATTTCCTCCTTGTAGATGAGCAAAGTAGGTACGCTTCGTACATTTAATTTTCTTGCCAGTATTGGGTTTTTATCAATGTCAATTTTAATGACTCTAACCTTATCACCCATTTCGCGGGCAACATCACTCAGAATTGGAGCGAGCGTTTTACATGAGCCACACCATTCCGCATAAAAATCAATCAATACGGGCTTCTTACTAGCAACTATTTGCCTAAAATCTGCCATGATTATTTTAAACTACCACACATATCCTCAGGTCTTACCCAGGCATCAAACTCTTCAGCAGTAAGATAGCCTAAGTTGATGGACTCTTCTTTAAGAGTTGTTCCATTCTGGTGTGCAGTCTTGGCAATTTTAGCCGCTTTTTCGTAACCAATCTTCGTATTCAATGCGGTAACCAACATTAAAGAATTGTCTAAATTCTTTTTCAGGTTTGCGTAATTAGGTTCAATCCCTACCGCACAATTTTCCGTGAACGAAACACAAGCATCTCCAATTAAACGAGCAGACTGTAAAAAGTTAGCAGCCATTACCGGCTTGAATACATTCAATTCATAATGTCCTTGCGCACCACCAACTGTAATTGCCACATCATTACCCATAACCTGAGCACAAACCATGGTAATCGCCTCACATTGTGTTGGATTCACCTTACCCGGCATAATGGAAGAACCCGGCTCGTTAGAAGGAATGATGATCTCACCGATTCCCGAACGAGGTCCAGAAGCCAATAAACGAATGTCGTTACCGATCTTATTTAATGAAACAGCCAACATTTTCAAAGCTCCGTGTGTTTCTACAATAGCATCATGAGCGGCTAAAGCCTCAAACTTATTTTCTGCAGTAACAAAAGGAAGTCCAGTAAACTCAGCAATCTTTTCAGCAACCAAAACATCATATCCGGCAGGCGTATTGATTCCCGTACCTACAGCAGTTCCTCCTAAAGCCAACTCCGAAAGATGATCTAAAGTATTGTGCAGTGCTTTTAGCCCATGGTTCAATTGAGAAACATAACCTGAAAATTCCTGACCTAAAGTAAGTGGCGTAGCATCCATTAAGTGGGTTCTACCGATTTTTACAACATCTTTAAAGGCTTCCGACTTTTCCTTCAATACATCACGTAATTTTTGCACACCCGGAATGGTACATTCAATGACCATTTTGTAGGCGGCAATGTGCATTCCTGTAGGATACGTATCGTTAGATGATTGAGACTTGTTTACATCATCGTTAGGGTGAATAAACTTTTCAGCATCAGACAAAGAGCCTCCATTAATCACGTGAGCTCTATTAGCTATTACCTCATTGGTATTCATGTTTGACTGGGTTCCCGAACCTGTTTGCCAAATCACCAAAGGGAACTCATCATCATGTTTCCCCTCAAGAATCTCATCGCAAACTTTAGAAATTAAGTCTCTCTTTTCTTCGGCCAAAGCACCTAGCTGACAGTTCGCATGTGCAGCAGCCTTTTTGAGATAAGCAAATCCATAAACGACTTCTAAAGGCATACTCGATGCAGCCCCAATTTTAAAATTATTCCGAGATCGCTCTGTCTGAGCTCCCCAATATTTTTCTGCAGGGACTTTTACATCCCCCATTGTGTCCTTCTCTATTCGGAATTCCATAATATGTATTGTTTGCTTAATGCTTAATTTCTGAGGCAAAGATAAGAATCAATATTTATTGCAACCGCTTTTTCAATTCCTTGATTTCCTCTTTTAAATTCACTCTTTCATTCAAATCTAAAGCCCATTCCAATGTTTTTTCGAGAAAGCGTTGATGTGCCTCAGATGTTTCTCGAAATGCACGATGATCGATAGACGAAAAAAGTTTGTCTAAATCTCTGTTTAGAATTAAAGAATTCTCTGTAAATATTGCCTCAGCGAATTTATCCCAAACGTAGGCTCTAGCCTCCTCATTAGGGTGTACTCGATCCTTCTCATAAAAACGATAGTCACGAAGCTCGTCCAAAACGATTTCATAAGCCGGAAAATAATGCACGTCATCAAAAGTCTTTTGGATTGCATCACAGGCTAAAAGCAAAGCCGACTTAGACACATTATTCTCATGAACCCCATCACGAATATGACGAACAGGACTTACGGTTACTAAAATTTGAATCTTAGGATTCTGTTTTTTTAATTCTGAATAAAAGGAGTGAAAAACGTTTTGGATCTCCTGAGAACTCGAAAGTTCTTTCGTAAAAATATTCTTGGCTTGCTTATGACAATTCGCAACCGCTTTCCCCGAAACCAATTGATAAAGAAAGGACGTCCCAAAAGTCAGAATCAAAAGCTTTGATTCTTTTAACTCGTTCGCAACCGAAAGCTGTAAATCTTGAAGTTTCTGCTTCAAATCATCTTTAGATTCCGCCCAAACTGAAGAGTGACAAGAATAATGAAATATGGCTTCGTCCCTTTTCAGGAAAAGATTCTCGTCAATTTCTGCCCGTTTTAATGCATCTGTTAAATTTTGCAATAAAGGAATGGGGTGAAACAAAGTCCCGTAAGGATTACTGGTACAAGAAAACTTGTAATAAAGCAATCGATCAGCCATATGTTGTGCAAAACAAGAACCCACAGAAAAAACCTTATCACTGTGTGATAGCTTAAATGAGTATTCTGGAATAGGAACTTGTATCTGCCAATTCATCTTACAATAATTCTAGTGCATTTTCTGGCGGACGACCCAATACAGCCTTTTCACCTTTTACAACAATAGGACGTTCAATTAACTTTGGATGGGCAATCATAGCCTCAATGATCTGATCATCTGAAAGCTCTTTCCCTTTAAATTTCTCCTTCCAGACAGCTTCTCCCTTTCGAATCAATTGCAATGGACTTATCCCAAGCTTTGACAATAATGATTCTAACTCATCATGGGTAGGGATTGCGCTGAGGTATAAAATAACTTCAGGTTCAACACCATTATCTTGTAATAAAGCTAAAGTTTGACGACTCTTAGCACATCGGGGATTGTGGTATATTTTCATTCTCTCTAGATGTTTTTTGTGATTTGTTTTATATAAGAACCTATTCTTTCTGTCCTTCTTGCATTAAATAAGCTTTAATAAATGCGTTTAAATCACCGTCCATTACAGCTTGCACATTCGAACTTTCATGGCTTGTTCTCAGATCTTTGACCAGCTTATAAGGGTGCATCACATAATTTCTAATTTGCGATCCAAAATCAATCGCTTTCTTAGACCCTTCCAACTTATCTTTTTCTACCTGACGTTTTCGAAGCTCCAACTCATACAATTGAGATTTTAACAACTGCATTGCTTTTGCTTTATTTTCTAACTGAGAGCGTGTTTCAGAATTTTCAATCATGATACCGGTCTCATGATGACGAAGCCGAACAGCGGTTTCCAACTTGTTCACTCCTTGACCTCCTGCACCCCCTGCGCGCATGGTTTCCCAAGTAATATCAGAACTGGCAATTTCTATCTCTATACTATCATCGACTAAAGGATAGGTAAATACTGAGGCAAAAGAGGTATGTCGTTTATTCGCAGAATCAAATGGAGATAATCTCACCAAACGATGTACCCCATTTTCACCCTTCAAATTCCCGTAAGCGAAATCGCCATCAAACTGTAGCGTACAAGATTTTATACCTGCGGTTTCTGCTTCGTGAATATCAAGCTCACGCACCTTCATCCCGTTCTTTTCACCCCACATAATATACATGCGCATCAGCATGTATGCCCAGTCTTGACTCTCTGTTCCTCCTGCGCCCGAGTTAATGGTTAAAATAGCTGACATATTATCCTCTTCTTTGGACAACATATTCTTAAACTCAAGCTCTTCAATGGCTTTCAAGGTCATTTCATTCTGTACAATTACCTCCTCTTCAGAAGCTTCTCCCTCTTTATGAAACTCAAAAATGACATCTAAATCAGCTATAGAAGTTTCAACCTCTTGATAGGCATCCACCCAAATTTTCTTAGATCGGATATTTTTCAAAATGGTTTCTGCAGCCTTCGGATCGTCCCAGAAATTTGGATCGTGCGTCAAGCCCTCCTCATCTTCGATGAGCATTTGCTTCTTTTCAATACCCAAATAACCATAGAGTGCTTGTAATCGCTCTTTGTAAGCCTTTATTTGATCCGTATTTATCATAAAAACAAATATAGTTGAATTCAGCAGATAGAAAACAGATTAAGTCGTCAAGTGATGCACAAACGCATACATTGGAAGGGCTTATTCCATTTCAGCTAGAGCATCTAATATCAAATGGTGCTCATAACCTCTGGAAAGTAAATATCGAGTCAATTTTATTTTTCGTTGATAAGAATTCTTATCCTTTAACAATTGATTTTTACTTTCAAGAACACTTCGTAAGGTCTTAAGATAAGATTCATTATCAATTTCCTCCATCGCCAAATCAATGCACTTCGGATAGATGCCTTTGCGCTTAAGGGCAATAGTTATTTTTATTCTACCCCATCTTTTGATGCGAAATTTTCCACGAGCAAAACTTCTTGCATAGCGCTCTTCGTTTAAAAAGTTCAATTGCATCAACTCAGCAATTAAAAGATCTACAGCCGCTGGAATTAAGCCCCAAGAGCTAAGTTTTATTGAAACCTCTTGATGACATCGTTCCTGATAGGCACAGTAAGCTTGGATTTTTTGTCGTGCTATTTCTAAATCGTAAACTTTCAAAGCTATCTCTGATCTTTTAAGTAAAAAAAGCTACCCGTGTGGGTAGCTTTTTTTTTTAAAGTGATAATTCT
>JAQWKY010000018.1 GCA_029247585.1 Flavobacteriales bacterium
TATTACCTGATGCAAAACACTCAGATCATTGTCCGATATTGGTTCGCATAGATTAATATAGGATGAAGTCTGGTAAGAACGGGGATTAAAATTAAAGGCTTTTATTTTGACTAGATTGCATTCAGAACCATTTACTTCAAGCGTGTTTCTTTCAAATTGATACGCTCTCCAAAAAAATGCTGTGCACTTTGTTCAAAGGAATCCGTGAAGTCTGACACATGAAATTCATGTTGCGGTTGGCTTGGGGACTCATTAAGTAGATCGGAGTCTGATAATTTTTTTTCAATGTATTTTGATACAATCTTAGCAGAGTTTACAATTTCTACTGTTCCTTTATAGTATTGCTTGATTTCATCTTCAATCAGTGGATAATGCGTACACCCTAATATCAAATGATCGATGTTTTGTAATTCTTCTTTTTCAAGATAATTTGAAAGTATGGTGTTCGAAATTTTATTTTGGTAGAAGCCTTCTTCGATCATGGGAACAAGAAGGGGGGTAGCTAATGATCTTGTTTTAACTTCTGAGCTTAGTGCATGTATTTTAGAGGCATATACATCAGATAGGATGGTGTTTTTGGTTCCAATGATTCCTACAGAATGAGCTTTCGAAGTACATGTAAAATCAATGACTGGGTCTATAACATTAACCGCAATGGCTTTTTGCTTACATAAATCCTTTACGGCCCCAAAAGCAAGAGCAGATGCCGTATTACAAGCAATCACCACCATTTTACAATTTTGATTGAGTAGAAACTTGGTTATGTTTTTACTGTAGTGAATGATGGCATCTTTAGACTTGTCTCCGTAGGGTAGATGTTTCGTGTCACCAAAATAGATAATTTGTTCGTTGGGCATCAATTTTGCAATTTGATGTCCTACCGTTAAGCCTCCGATACCGGAGTCAAAAATCCCTATGGCGTCTGTTTTATTCATTCAAAAAAAACATCCCGGAAGGGATGCTTTACAAATGGTCTTTATTCTATACCTAATTTAGCTTTAACTAATGGCATGATGTCTCGAGATTCATCACCATAAACAATGGATCCTAAACTGATATCGAAGATGTAGGTATAACCGTTTTCTTCTGCTACGGCATTAATGGCATTTTGAGCTTTTTCCAAAAGGGGCGCGAGGACTTCATTTCTCTTTTGCTGAACGCCTTCTTGACTTGTTTGTTGAAATTGTTGGATGCGTAACTCCAGGTCTTGGATTTCTTTGATCTTAGCTTCTTTAACCACATCAGTCATTAGTGCTTCATTGGCTTGAAACTCTCCAGCCTTCGTTTGGTATTCTCCGTACATGGCTTGCAACTGTGACTCTAGCATTTTGCTGTACTCTTGTATTTTTTTATCAGCATCAGCCGTTTCAGGCATAGTCATGAGCAGTTGTTCAGAATGAATATGACCAAATTTTTCTTGAGCAACTAGGTTGCTGGTTAAAAAAGTAAATAGGATCAGTACTATGGATGCAATTCTTTTCATTTTGGTTGTTGTTGAGATTAATAGTTATAGCCTAGTCGATCGAGAATTTTCTCACTTTTGTCAAGGTTGTCATCAGCATAAAGCATTAATAAATCACTTGATTTATCAAATATAACACCATATCGAGCTTCTTTTGCGTATTCTTGAATCGTATTGTAAATCAGGTTTTGTATAGGTCTAATGAGTTCTTCTTGCTTTTTGTAAAGATCGCCCTCAGCGCCAAATCTTTTTTGTTGAAGATCCTTAACTTCTTTCTCTTTTTGAATGATTTCATCTTCGCGAGCTTGGCGCATTTTATCGGTAAGCAATACTTTATCGGTTTGATAGGCGCGATAGAGCTTGTCGATATTTTGGTAAGCCGTTTCAATATCTTCTTGCCATTGATAAGAAAGGTTGTCAAGTTCTTTTTGAGCTTCCTTGTACTCAGGAATGTTATTCAGAATAAACTGAGAATCTACATAGGCAAATTTCTGCGCTTTGACTCCCGATGAAAAAAGGAAAATACTTAGAATGAGAAGAATCTTTTTCATAGTGCGAATTTATATAAATTAAAATTGTTGACCAATGGAAAAATGGGTTTGCCAACCGCTCTTTTCCAATGTTCCTGGGAGTGGATCATAGCCGTATCCAAAATCAAATCCGAGTAATCCAAACATGGGCATAAAGATGCGTACACCCACACCCGTTGATCTTTTTACTTCGAAAGGATTGAAGTCGTTAAATTGTCCCCATGCATTCCCTGCTTCCGCAAATGCTGTGGCGTATATCGTAGAACTAGGGTTTAGAGATAATGGGTATCGCAATTCTAGGATGTATTTTGAGTAAATACTTGCTCCACCCTCCAAATGGTTCGAAACCATTCCATCGTTGTAGCCTCTCAGCCCTACGGTTTCTCTAGCGTTTAAATTGTATCCTGAGGTAAGCCCACTACCACCTACATAGAAACGTTCGAAAGGAGGGATGCCTATGTCGGAATTGTAAGCACTTAAGAATCCAAATTCACTATGCGCTTTTACAACTAGATCGGCAAATGGGTTTGCATACCAGGTACCGTTTAATTTAATTTTAAAGTATTCCAACCATTCGTATTTTTCTTTGAGCGTCATATTCGCATAGTCTTTATCGTTGAATAAAGAATACGGAGGGGTAAAGTCTCCAGTAAATGTAAATTTAGAACCTGTTTTAGGGAATACAGGGTCGAATACTGAACTTCGTGAAAGCACCACTTTGTAGGTGATGTTTTTAGATATCCCGTTGTCAAACCCGGTGACAAGAGTTCGATTCTTCAGATTGTATTTCTGGAAGCTAATAGACTGACTCATTGAGAAGTAATCGTCTGGCCATTTCAACCTTTTACCTAGACCGATATTAATACCCGTTATATCCATTCGGTTGTCTTGTTCAGCAGTGCTGTAATCTTGAATGGAGTGGTATGCTGAAAAGGTTAAAGAGTTCGGCTTATTTCCTCCAAGCCAAGGCTCTGTGAATGAGAAAGAGTAGTTTTGGTAGTAAGAACCGTTGGAGCTGGCTCTAAGCGATATCCTTTGGCCATCTCCTGAGGGTAAAGGGCTCCAAGTGCTTTTGTCAAAAATGTTTTTTACCGAGAAGTTGTTGAATGTTACCCCAAAAGTCCCCATCATGCGACCGGCACCCCAACCTCCTTGAAGTTCAATTTGGTCAGAAGGTTTTTCTTCTACCGAATACTCAATGTCAACATTTCCTGTCTGTGGGTCGGGTTTTGGGTTTACCCCTAAAGTTTGTGGGTTGAAATAGTTCAATCGATTTAGTTCTTCTTGAGAACGAATGATGTCTGACCGACGGAAGAGTTCTCCCGGCTTGGTTCTTATTTCACGCATGATCACATGCTCATTGGTCTTCGTATTGCCTACAACCGTAACTTTATTAATGGTTGCTTGTTTTCCCTCGTAAATTCTGATCTCAAAATCGATGGAGTCTTCCTCAACAAGAACCTCGACCGGATTAATGTTAAAGAAAAGGTAACCATCATCCATATACAATGAGCTGATGTCTGTTCCAGACATACTCATTTGTAGTCGTTCATTCATCATTTTTTCATCGTAGAGGTCGCCGGATTGAATTCCAAGCAGTTGGTCTAGGTATTCCGACTTGTATTTTGTGTTTCCCAACCAATCGATATCTCTGAAGTAGTATTGAATTCCTTCCTCTATGATGATGTCGATATCAAGTGTTTTTTTTGCGTTATCTCTTTTCTCTGTTTTTACAATTCGTGCATCTCTGTATCCCTTCTCTTTGTATAAACTGATAACTTGCTCTAAGTCCTCTTCGAAAGATTCTTGTATGAATTTTGAGGTTTTAAATATTCTAAAGGGTTTTTTCTCTTTGGTTTCTTTGAGTTGGCGCTTCAGTTTTTTTTCTGAAAATGCTTGAGCACCAAAGATGTTAATTTGATTAATTTTTACTTTCTCACCTTTGTTTATGTTTATATCGAGTATGATTCCTGAAAGAACACTTGCGTCAACGGTTTGATCGATTTCAACTTTGGTGTTCAGATACCCCTTGTCTTCAAAATGTTTTTGAATGATGTGTTTGGTGTTGTTGATGAGGTTTTCTGTAACAATTTCACCTCGTATTAAATCTATTTTGTCTCTGATATTGTCAGTTTCAGATTTTGATATGCCTTTGAATCCAAATTTGGAAAGTTTAGGAAGTTCTTGAAGTCTAATAATCAGGAAGATGGAATTTTCTTTTATCTGACTCACATCAATTTGTATGTCTGTAAATAAATTTTGATCCCACAACTTTGAAATGGCCTTCGAGAGATCTTCCCCGGGAACCATAATTTTAGTGCCTGTAGTTAATCCTGATAAGGTGACAATTGCATTTTTATCAAGATTTTGAGTCCCTTCGACTGTGATTCCTCCAATTTCGTATTCTACGGGTCTTTCGTAGGAAATATTCTTTAGATTGTTTTCTGTGTTAACCTGAGCATACAGAGTACTAGATAGGAATAGTATCAAACAATTTATAAATAATGTTTTTTTCATTTTAATTTTTTATTTGTTCAGCGGTCTTTCCAAACCTACGTTCTCTGTTTTGGTATTCAACGATCGCTTCAAAAAAATCATCTTTCGTAAAATCAGGCCACAATTTAGGACTAAAATACAACTCTGCATAGGCAATTTGCCACAATAAGAAGTTGCTAATTCTATATTCACCACTTGTTCTGATTAAAAGATCTAGATCGGGATAGTCAGCCGTGTAAAGTTCATTAGAAAATACCGATTCAGTAATGTCTTGAGGGCTTATTGTTTTTTCTGCAACTTTCTCTGCAATTTTTTTCACGGAATTTAAAATTTCCAATTTTGAGCTGTAGCTTAATGCGAGTACAAGCTTAAGCCCGTCGTTTTTTGATGTTTTTTCAATGGTTTCCTGCAATATTTTATGACAACGTTTCGGGAGGTTTTGTGTCTCTCCAATGGTTTGAAGTTGTATGTTGTTTTTTTGGAATGTAGGAAGTTCCTTGCTGAGAGATTTCACCAACAATTCTAGAAGAGCCTTAACTTCAGCTTTAGGTCGGTTCCAATTTTCATTAGAAAAGGCATAGAGTGTGAGCACAGAGATACCAATTTCTACCGACGCTTCAACAACTTCCCTTACAGATTTCACCCCATTTGCGTGACCAATTGTCCTTATAAGTCCGTTTTTTCTAGCCCAACGTCCATTACCATCCATGATGATGGCTACGTGTTTTGGTATTCGATCTTTGTTGATATTTGGTGTTTGATCTTTCATTAAAGTTGTAACGCTCTAGGACACTGTTTTAGTTTATTCTTAATTTTGTAAGTGATGGTAAATCCTGTAAAATTATACCAGTCGTTTAGGTTTGGGTTTCCTCTTGTTTTTCCAACGACGTCATCTAAGTTTCCTGGATTGGATAATTCAGCCGCTTCCTCAGTAAGCAAGCTAGGATCGGGGTAGTACCCACTTACATCATCCAAATAGTCCGTTGCAGTTGCGCGCCAAGTCCATTCTAAACTGATTCCGATTTTATCTCCTACATTGACTTTGTAACCCAAGCCGAAGGGAATTGCCCAACTTGAAAGCTCGTATTTATTGGGAGTTGATCCAGTAGCTAATTGCCCTTCGGTACCTATTGATTGAAGGTCTACCCACTGACCCTCTTTATTTTTTGCTTGAGGGTTGAACGAAAAATAGGAGACCCCGGCATAGACATAAGGGCTGTGCGTAATTTTTCTTTTATGAGCAGTGAATTCAAAGAAGTTAAACTCAAATCCTACACTTACATCGATAATTCTGGATTGGAAACTCAGCTTTCGTTTTTGTTTATTTGCATCTTTAGATAAATGATCGTCTGCTTTAACTGTTCCTATTTGCAGGCTCGATCTAAAACTTACGTGCTCGTGTAAGTTCATTTTGTGTACAAATCCAATGGCAGGATTTTGATGGGTGAGAATTTCTCCAATTTGGTCCTCCTTAAGATCTCCGTAATAGCCTGAACTTCCCAAAAAGACCCCCAGCTCATGTTTTTGAGCCAGCGATACTCCAGAGATTAAGAGTACAAGAGTGATAAGGACGTTTTTGGTCATGATTTCTCCTATTCAAGGGCTGCAAATATAGTGATTTACTTAGGTTTATGACCTTAATTGCGTTTGTCTAGGCCCCAAAGTAGTTTGTTGCGCAGCGTACTGGAAAAATCTTGTGAATTTGTTTCAATCATATTGATTTTAAAATCTTCTTTTTTGATGATTAGTGTCACGCTAGCATCTATGGTTTGTATGCGCGAATCAAGTGCTACTAAGAATTGGTTTGCCCGACCTTCAACCTTTACTTTAATTTCATACTTATCACTAATAACGAGCGGGCGCACGTTTAAATTGTGAGGCGCTATAGGTGTAATGATAAAGTTTTCAGAAGCCGGCATAACAATTGGCCCCCCGCAACTTAGAGAGTAGCCTGTAGAGCCTGTAGGTGTGGAGATGATTAGACCATCAGCCCAGTAAGAATTTAGATATTGATCATTAATATAAGTGGTTATCGTAATCATGGAAGTTGTGTCTTTTCGAGAGATAACCACTTCGTTTAGCGCAAAGTTCAGTCCCTCAAAAATTTCCTGTTCCGTCTCAAGTCTTATTAATGTTCGCTGATCAATACGATACTGTTTATTCGTGAGCTGTTTGATGGTCTTTGGAATTTGATCTTTGGCAACATCAGCTAGAAATCCAAGTCTACCTGTATTTACTCCAATGATAGGGATTTTGGTGTCTCTTATGAGTGTTGTCGCATCGAGTATTGTACCATCTCCACCCACGCTTATGAATAAGTCGATGTTCTCTTTCAGTTCCTCATAGGAATTGTAGGTTCCTAGAAAAAGATTAAGTTTTATTTGCTGAGAAAGGAAGTTGTAAAAGGGTTCATACACCAGTACTTCCATATGTGCTTTCTCCAATTCCACGAAAAGTTCGTGGACAAAAGGAGCTACTTCAGGTTGAAATTGTTTTCCGTAAACTGCTACTTTCATCTTTAGGTATTCAGATAGCGAATAAAAGAATTAAATCGATCTTCCAATCCTTTGTCGTAAATGCTTTTGTGAAACGAACCGACAATCTGGTATTCATACCTTTCAAAGGTTTGAATGATGCCTGACAGTTCTTCTTGATTAATTTTAATCAAAACTTCAATCATTTTTGAGTTGGTCGGATGCGGAAGACATAAGGAATTTAATATTTTGGCACCATTTCCCTCGACAATTTGAGCAATTTGCGCCAAACTGTAATCTCTCATGCTTACCTCAATGTGTAAAGTACCTCCAGGTTCACTGACTTTTAGCCACTCACATATTTTTTGGAGAAGGTCCCTTTCGTGAACACAACCGATGTATCTGTTGTTTTTATCGGTAACGGGTAAAATGCATAAGCTCCCTTCTCTAAAAAAACGCAAAGCATCAAAGAAGTTTTGCTCTTCATTGATTTGCGTTTTGATGAGATGCTTTTTTAAATCCTCTATGTGACTGTTCATCGCCGCATTTAAGACGATTTCTTCGTCAATCAAACCCAGAAAACCTTCCGATCCAATGACAGGAATCTGTGTTAATTTGTAATCGTCAAAAAAATTGAGTGCCGTAGACACATGGTCCAATAATTGGAGCGTCGGAATTTCATTGTGTATTAAATCACCTACAATCATATTATGGTCTCTTTAAACAAATTTAGTATTTTTTATAGTTCTTAGCATCGCCTTTTTGTTATTCTTAGGTAATAATGGTGATTATACTTTTTATGCACGTATTTCGATTTATATTTCTCGTCTGTAAGCCTACAATCAAAGTAAAATTCACAAGTAATGATTAACTTTACCGAATTAAATCGATTTTTATGACACGTCTCAGTGTAAACATCAACAAAGTCGCTACTCTACGAAATGCTAGAGGAGCAAATACTCCGAATTTAGTTCAGGTAGCAAAGGATTTAGAGCGCTTTGGTGCAGAGGGAATAACGGTTCACCCAAGGCCTGATGAGCGACATATTCGCTACGCAGATGTTAAAGATTTGAGCCGTATCTTGACGGTAGAATTTAATATTGAAGGTTACCCTAACTCGACCTTTATTGATTTGGTAAAAGAAGCAAAGCCTGCTCAAGTTACCTTAGTCCCCGATCCTCCTGGAGTATTAACCTCAAATTCTGGTTGGGATACCCTACAAAACAAACACTTATTGACTGAGGTAATCCGTGAATTTAAGGCTGTAGGAATACGTACATCTATTTTCGTAGGGACAGAACTAAACTTTATTGAAGGTGCCAAGCATGTTGGCGCCGATCGAGTGGAATTGTACACTGAGCCTTACGCTGACAAATATCCGAGTAACAAGGAGGAAGCGATACAAGACTTTGTGGCTGCAGCAGAGTTGTCCAAAAAGTTGGGCTTAGGGTTAAATGCGGGGCACGATTTAAGCCTTGATAATTTGCGCTATTTTGCCGAAAACATTCCGGATTTGAAAGAAGTTTCTATTGGACACGCATTAATTTCTGATGCTTTGTACTTCGGTTTAGAAAATACCGTTCAAATGTATTTAGCTCGATTAAATGGCTGAGATTCTTCACTCAAAAGTTTTCGGCGAGGGAAAACCTCTAATCATTCTTCACGGTTTGTTTGGGATGCTCGACAATTGGCAGGGCCTTGCTAAGCAATTTGGTCAGTTTTTTGAGACGCACATACTCGATCAACGCAACCATGGAAAATCGTTTCATGCTTCAGCGCATAATTACGAATTGATGTGCAGTGATTTATTGTTCTATCTCGATCAAAAAGGAATCGATAAAATTTCTTTAGTCGGGCACTCTATGGGTGGTAAAACAGCAATGTTATTTGCATGTACATACCCTGAAAGAGTGGATAAATTGGTTGTGGTTGATATAGCACCTAAATATTATGCTCCCCATCATCAGGAAATTCTTGAGGGTTTGCATGCTGTTGAAGATTCTCATGTTTCATCGCGAAGAGAGGCAGATGAGGTTCTTTCAGGTCACTTTTCTCAATTGGGAGTCCGTCAGTTTTTGTTAAAGAATTTGTATTGGAAAAACGAAGAAGAACTGACTTTTAAATTCAATTTAAATACCCTGTCACGAGAGATAGAGAATGTAGGAGAGCCTCTCAAAGATGATGCAATTTTTACAGGGCCGACTCTGTTTATAGACGGACAAATTTCAGATTATATTACTTCTGATGATGATGAGTTGATTGAAAAACACTTTCCGGATTCTGAAATTGTTGAAATTGAAAAATCTGGCCACTGGGTACATGCAGAACAGCCGAAACCGTTTTTTGAAGAGGTAAGTCGCTTTTTAATATACTAGCAAGGACCTTCTCGTAGGATTGGTTTAATAGCCAATTTTTGTCCTCACACGTTTTAGTACATCTTGTGCAATTGATCTCGCTTTTTCTGCTCCTTTGAGAAGCTCTTGTTCAACAAGCTCTTTGTTATTCATCAATTCGTTAAATCGGATTCTTTCTTGAGCGTATTTTTCGATGATGACTTCATATAATGCCTGTTTTGCATGACCATAACCATAGTTTCCTCCTTTGTAATTGATTTCCATGTTTTTAGTTTGCTCTTCAGTAGCCAATAATTTGTAGATTTTGAAGACATTACAGGAATCAGGTTCTTTTGGGTCTTCCATCGGTGTTGAATCCGTTTGAATCCCCATAATTTGTTTGCGAAGTTTCTTATCTGGTAAAAAGATATTAATGAAGTTGTTGTAGGATTTACTCATTTTTTGGCCATCGGTGCCGGGAATAATCATCACACGTTCATCAATGCGTGATTCCGGTTCAATAAGCGTGTCACCATAGGTATGATTGAATGCTTTTGCCATGTCACGAGTCATTTCCAGGTGTTGTTTTTGATCTTTACCAACGGGAACAATTTCAGCATCGTAGAGTAAAATATCCGAGGCCATAAGTACAGGGTAGGTGAATAAACCCGCATTTACATGATGAAGTTTACTTGCTTTATCTTTAAATGAATGTGCATTAGCTAACATTGGGTAGGGTGTAAGGCAGTTTAAATACCACATCAATTCACATACTTCAGGAATGTCAGATTGCCGATAGAAAATATTTTTGTTCGTATTAAAACCAAAGGCCAACCAAGCTGCAGCGGTAGCATAAGTATTCTCTTTTAATAGTTTGGCATCACGAATGGTTGTTAATGAGTGCATGTCCGCAATGAAAAACAAAGATTCGTTATTCGCGTCTTTTGATAATTCTATTGCTGGAATGATAGCTCCCAATAGATTCCCTAGGTGAGGGATACCACTACTTTGAATTCCGGTAAGTATTCTTGCCATAGTATTTTCCTTGTAGTATTAGTTTGTAAAAATAGAAAAGGCTTTGATATCTTTCTAATTCCTATTCGTTAAAAGTTTATATTTTTGCGAGATGAAACTTTTACACAATCTTTTACAGTTGATTTGGCGAATTTGGTTTGCTTCAATTGTTTTCTTTGGCTTGGTTGTATTTTTCCCTTTTTTATGGGTTCTTTTATTGAATCATAAATGGTATGGAATCTTCCATTCTTTGTGTAAAATATGGTCTCGGTTTATTTTATTTTGCTCTGGTTTGCGTTTGGATGTGGAATATGAAGAGCCTTTGGATCCGAACAAGGCTTACATTATTTGCCCTAATCATGTCTCCTATATAGATATACCTGTTACCTTTGCAATTATGCCAGGAGTGTTTGTTTTTGTAGGCAAGAAGTCATTGGCCAAAATCCCCATTTTTGGATGGGTGTATAAAAAGACAATGATTTTGGTTGATCGTTCAAGTAACAGGAGTTCATACAATGCATACAAACATGCTTCTGATCGAATTGAAAAGGGAATTGGGATTGCCATTTATCCTGAAGGAGGAATCCCAGAAGTTGAAACGAGATTGCATCGATTTAAATCTGGGGCATTCAGATTGGCTTTGGAACAACAAGTGGATTTAGTTCCAATCACTTTTTTGGATAACAAAAAGAGATTTCCATGTGGGTATTCTGGTGGGAGTCCGGGCAAATTGAGAGTATTCGTCCATAAGCCGATTGCTTCTCAGACATACAGTGTTGACAGTATACAGGATTTTAAAAAGGATGTTTACAACATCATAGACAAGAAATTGACGGATTATGAAAGTAGATGATAAAATGGTTGAGCATTTGGCTCATTTATCGCGTTTAGAATTTGATGATGCCTCTAAGGAAAAAATGAAGTTTGATTTCGAAAAGATGTTAGACTTTGTCACCAAATTAGAGCAAGTTGACACTAAAGGCGTTGAACCTCTAGTATATATGAGTCGAGAAACGAACGTATTGCGTGAGGATAAAGTTGAGGGCATGGTTTCTCAGAAAGAGGCATTACAAAATGCACCCAAAAAGGATACGGATTACATTCGAATTCCTAAAGTAATTAAGAAATAGCACCTGTTTTTTTGGGGTTCATGAAACTCTGAATAAAAATACCCTTAGTTACTTAGGCCCGCCTTTGATTGAAAAATTTTTGCATCAAAAAAGCACATTCTTTTTCCAAGACCCCTGTTTTTAATTTCGTCTTTGGGTGTGTCAACTTAACGCCCAACTGACTTGCCCCTCTCTTTTCGTCTTTTGCACCGATAACGATTTTATCAAGTTGAGTCCAATAGGAAGCCCCAGAACACATCACGCAAGGCTCAATAGTTACATATAGTGTGCACTGATGTAGGTATTTGCCCCCTAAGAATTCAGCTGCAGAGGTAAAAGCTTGCATTTCTGCGTGGGCAGTAACATCATTTAGACGTTCCGTTAAGTTATGAGCCCGAGCGATGATTTGCCCTTCGGAGACAATTACAGCTCCAATAGGTATTTCATGTATGTCAAAAGCCTTTTGAGCTTCTTTGAGTGCTTCTTTCATGAAATATTCATCTGACTTATCTTGAATCATCGTCTCTTTTTTACAAATCTAGCTATAATTATAGATTATAGGTCTGTGATAGCGTATCTCTTCGTTATATATTGAGACTAGCGACCTCTTTATGATACGTTCTCCGTATGTATTTCTATCTTTGCACAAATTAAGAGCATGACTAAGAACAACTTTAGATCGGAAAAGCGAGTAGGGAAAAGTAAGGCCTACAAAGCAGATGAGCGTCAAAAAGCAGCGGATCAGAAAAATCGTCACTTTGATCCAGAGAAACGTCGTGAAGATCGAACACGTGCAGCGGAGAATAAGAAATCCTATTCAAAATTCCCGAAAAAGCGCACGAACACTTCTTTTAGCAAGGTAAAAGAAGGCTCCATACCGAGTGATAAGGTTCGGATTAATAAGTTTCTAGCTCAAGGAGGCACGTGCTCTCGAAGAGAAGCCGAAAAGTTTATTACTGCAGGAGCTGTTGTTATCAATGGCAAAGTAGTTACAGATTTAAGTTATCGTGTCTCTCCATCGGATTTGGTAAAGTTCAATGGGCAAACCATTCGTGGTGAAAAAAAGAAATATGTTCTTTTGAATAAACCTAAAGATTTTATCACGACAACTTCTGATGATAGAGGTAGAAAAACCGTTATGCAATTGGTAGAAAATGCGTGTTCAGAGCGTATATACCCCGTTGGGAGACTCGATCGTAATACTACAGGTTTACTGCTGTTTACAAACGATGGTGATTTAGCTAAAAAGCTTGTTCATCCCAAACATGGTGTTCGTAAAATTTATCACGTGACTTTAGATAAAAAATTAGCTAAACATCATTTCAATGCTATTGTGAGTGGGCTGACTTTAGACGACGGACCAGCAACTATTGATCAGTTGTCATACATTGATGGGTCCTCGCACAACCAGGTCGGTATAGAGTTGCACATTGGTAGAAACAGAATTGTTCGAAGGATATTTGAAAGCTTAGGTTATGAAGTCATGCATCTGGATCGTGTAGTTTTTGGCAATCTTACCAAAAAAGATGTGAAACGAGGATCCTGGAAACATCTCGATAAAAAAGAGTTAGAACTTCTTCGTATGTTATAGCTGAGAATTTTAGTATTTTCACATCAGAACATTAAACGCAATCCCTTTTCTGCTTTTCTTTATAGGGTCATGAACGCGCAATAATGTTTAACAGACGCCGTTTTTAAGCTATGATTTCTAATTTTAAAATAAAGAGATTAAGTAAGCAATTACTAATGCTAATTGCTTTGATTATTGGCGTAGCTGTGTTTTTTTTCACCAATCAATTGGTGGAGGATTTGAGTAGGGAAGAAAGAACCAAAGTAAAAATTTGGGCAAAAGCTACGGAGCAAACTACGGATATCGATAACCTTAATGAGGATATCAGTTTTGTCTTTGAGGTCATCAATCACAACAATACAATTCCGGTTATATTAACGGATGAACGTGGAGAAATTCTTTACCACAAAAACTTCCCTTCTAAGAAAGCCAAAAGTAAAAGGTATTTAAAAAATCAGCTACAGTTGATGCAAGCGACTCATGATCCGATTATTTTTGAATATGCGGATGGGCAAAACAATAAAATATATTACAAAGACTCTATTTTACTTACTCGGTTGAAGTATTTCCCCTACGTCATTTTGATTGTTGTGAGTCTATTTATCATGATTGCTTATTTCGCCTTCAGTGCATCAAGAAAATCAGAGCAAAACAAAGTATGGGCTGGTATGGCGCGTGAAACGGCTCATCAAATAGGAACCCCTCTTTCTTCATTAATGGGTTGGGTTGCTCTGTTGAAAGCACAAAACGACAATGAAGAAATTGTTTCTGAAATGAATAAGGATATTTACAGGTTACAGACAATCACAGAGCGGTTTTCTAAGATTGGTTCTCAGCCTGAACTTCATTTGAAAGACATCAATAAGGTTGTAGAACGTTCTTTTTATTATATGAAAGACCGGAGTTCAGAGAAGATACACTTCAAATTAGAAGTACATGAAAAGGAGTTAATGTGTTCGCTAAATACTCAACTTTTTGGTTGGGTTGTTGAAAATATCATTCGCAATGCGATAGATGCGCTTCAGGGCAAAGGAGCTATTCGTATTCGAGTTTCCAGTAATGAAAAGAAGGTTTATGTGGATATTACAGATACCGGAAGAGGAATAAAAGCCACGCATTTAAAAACTGTTTTTGAACCTGGTTTTACAACCAAACATCGGGGTTGGGGCCTAGGACTTTCTTTGGTAAAAAGAATTGTAGAGGATTATCACAAAGGAGAAGTGTATGTTTTGCAATCTGAACCTACAAAGGGTACTACATTTAGAATAAGTCTCTCCAAGAGTTAATGGCAGGAATTTACATACACATCCCATTTTGTAAAAAGGCTTGTACTTATTGCGATTTTCATTTTTCGACTTCCTTGAAGAGGAAAGCTGATTTTGTAGATGCTCTTATTCAGGAAATAGATTTGCGTAAATCGGTTTTTTCTGATGAACGAATCTCAAGCATCTATTTTGGTGGAGGGACTCCGTCTTTGTTATCGGATGGCGAGTTGAGTCTTGTTTTTGAAAAGCTTTACGATAGCTTTACGATTGATACAGAAGCCGAAATTACTTTAGAGGCCAATCCGGATGATCTTACTGCTGAAAAAATTGCTATTCTTAAAGCCAGTCCAATCAATAGATTGAGTATTGGAGTGCAGTCATTTCGCGATGAGGACCTTCACTTCATGCAACGAGCTCATGGATCCGCTGAAGCTCATAAATGTATTATCCTAGCTCAAGAGGCGGGTTTTAATAACATTAGTATAGATTTGATTTATGGGACACCGGGGATGACTGACGAAGCGTGGATTCAAAATTTACAAATCTGCTTCGAGCTGCATGTTCCCCATGTATCTTCTTATGCACTTACCGTAGAGGAAAAGACGCTCTTACATCAGCAGATCAAGTCGAAAAAATTGGCTCCTCTTTCAGAAGAACAGAGTGCCCGACAGTTTGAGTTATTAATGAGGGAGATGTCTGATAATGGTTATGAGCAATACGAAATTTCCAACTTTTGTAAATCAAATGCCTACAGCAGACATAACAGTTCCTATTGGAAAAAAGAGAACTATTTGGGGCTAGGTCCCTCTGCACATTCATTCCTAGGAAATACAAGGTTGTGGAATGTTTCTAATAACCTGAAATACATAAAATCACTATCCAAAGGAGAGCTTCCGCTTGAAGCTGAAAAATTAAGTCAAGTTGATCGATATAATGAGTACATCATGACTTCTTTGAGGACAAAGTGGGGGTGCAACATTCAGCACCTACATACGGACTATTCCAAAGGATTGGTTACTTATTTCAAACAACAAATACGTGCCCATATTACGGATGGAAACATCATTGAAAATAAAGGGATATATACGCTCTCAGATTCAGGGAAACTACTTGCAGACCGAATTTCAGCAGACTTATTTTCGCTAGATTAATCCTCATCACTGTTCGATGGGTAGACAGATCGTAAATTTAGTCCCTTTACCAAATTCAGACTCTACTTCTATTGTTCCATTGTGTTCTTCAATAATTCGCTTTGATATTGACATGCCCAAACCAGTTCCCTTGTCAGGGCTCTTGGTCGTGTAAAATTTTTCATAGAGTCTTTCTTTTGTTTCTGCTGTCATTCCGATGCCACTATCTTTAATTTCAATTAAAACATCAGTGTTGTTTTTACTGGTTTTAATTGATAAATATTCATTCTTCAATTTTGGTTTTTCTCGAATGGCCTCAATGGCGTTTTCAATAAGATTAGTAAAAACTTGGTTGAGTTTACCCCTTACACTCTTTAGTATTGGAATATTTCCGAATTGCGTTTGCAGTTCAATAGATTCATCAAATGCAGAACCTGCCATTGAAAGTGTGTTCCTTATGCTCTGATTAATATCTGTTTTTAAAAGAATGGGGTTTTTTGATTTCCCTATGAATGCCAAGTTACTTGAAATCTCATTAACTCTACTTATTCCTTTTTTAATTCGACTGATCGATTTTGTTAACTCTTTTGTGGTTAACTCCATGTTCAACTCTTTTTCAAAGGCATTGATATCCTCTAGTGTTGTAGGATTATTAACGTCTTTCATCTCTTTATAGAGCTGAGTTAATTTAATGATGTATTGAATATTGACTTCGAGTATGCTTATGGAATTACTTACCAAGTTGATAGGATTATTAATTTCATGTGCTATTTCAGAGGCCTTTTCATAATAAAGAGGTGCAGGCTCTAGGTCTTTGAGCTTTTTATTCAATGCTTTAATCTGAAGTTTCAGTTTAGAGTTACCAAACCTGAGCTTTTGATTTGATTTTCTGACACGCCTTCCTTTTTGTTCCGTATTATTATTTTTGTCTATCAGTGCCATAATTCTAGTTTAGAATTTATTTTTTGTTAAGTTTTTGTACGGGAATAATAAGCCTAACCGTAGTTCCCTTATCAGCTTTTGAATCCATTTCAACATGTCCATTGTGCGCAATTAATGTTGATTTGACAATTGTCAAACTTACTCCTGTCTTTTTTGCGCCTTTTGTTGTGAAATACATATCAAAGGCATTTTCTTGAATCTCTTTTTTCATCCCTGTTCCATTATCCTCAAATGAGATGACAATGCGTGCTGCTATTAATCCTGTTCTTATGGTAATCAAACCTTCATTGTCAGGGCTATTTTTTTCTTTGATTGACTCAATGGAGTTTTGTAAGACACTTTTGAAGCAATCATTTATCTTTTGGGCGTTACAATCTAACCGAGGGAGATTTTCATTGAGTTCCAGGTTTAATTTAATCGCTCCAAGATTTGATTTCCATAAGTCGGTCAAATTGATCAAGTCTTCATTTACATTTGTGCTTACCCACCCCTCGTTATCAATCTTTGAAAAATCTTTCAGTTTTTTGGTGTTTACTGCTATTTTTTCCAAACCACTATTTGCTTTTTCTAGAGCATCTTTTATGTCTCCCTCAATCGATTTGAAATCGATTTCTTTTTTGTAAGTTTCTAAGTCGTTTAATTCGGTTTCAATATTTTTCGCCGTAGGTAAAATTTCGTGTAATTTTTCAACATAATTCAATTGTAATCCTGTATTGAGTTCAAGTATGTCAACCGCTAATTGAATGTTCGTATTCGCATTGTTAAATTCATGTGATGTTCCTGCAGCCATGAGTCCTAACGCGGATATTTTTTCTCTTTGTATTAGCTCCAGCTCGGCGGCTTCTAGGCGAAGATAAGCGGCTTCTAATTTGTCCGTTTTGTTTTGCAAAGCAGAAGTTGCCCGTTTAACTTTATGTTTTAAGGTATCTGCTTGTTTTAGTAAGATTTGTTGCTTTTCTCGGCGTTGTTTTAACTCCTCGGCTTGAGCAATTTCTTTTTCTTCTTTGAGAATATTAATGCGATCAGCAAGAGCGAAAGAAAGAAGAACAACTTCTATTGCAGAGCCAGCCGGTAAGGTGTAGTTGGTGAAATTGTTATAGGGTAAAACTCCGTAATCTTTCAAGACAAAGATAAATGCACCAATCCATAGTATTGTCCATGCCAAAAGGAAGAATTTCGCAGGACGATAACCTAACTTCATTATTTTGTATCCAATATAAAGGGCATATATTGAAAGCAGCATAGTGTTTGTTTGCATTATTTTGAAGCTTTTGATTGGATAGTCAAACAACAATAAGCCAATTGAAAGCAAAAAGACAAATTCAAGTACAGTTCCTACTTTATTTAAAACAGGGACTTTATCTTTTGTTCGTAAGAAGTTTTTAATGAATTCTATCGCAGCGATCCCAGCGATTGAAGGGAAAAGAGTTACGCTTTTATTTGCCCATACGGGAAAATCAGGCATCAAATATTTAAAATGATATCCTTTTAGAGCGATTTGAGTTAGTAGTATAAAGAGGATGTAGAATACATAATATAGGTAACTATTATCCCTCACGGTAAAATAAATGAAAATGTTATAGAGTAACATAACAAGTATAATACCTGCATAAAAGCTAAATAGGGTGTCTTGTTTTGAAATATATGTTATTGTTGTTTTGATAGAGCTGATAAAAAGCGGCAAAAAAAGTGGTTCATTAGCTTTAACTTTTAGAAAAAAGATTCTCGATTCATTTTTTGGAATGTTTACATCAAAAATATAGTTGGGATGATGATAATTTTTATGGTGAAAAGCTTCGTGTTCACCTTTTCGCACTTTTTGATGTTTTTCTGTTGATGAGATTTTATACAGTTCTACTAAATCTATATTAGGCTGTTCTAAGATTAGATTTAGATTAGAATTAGTTGTGTTGTTTAGTATTTCGAATTTCAACCAAAAGGCAGATTTGGAAATCCCCAGATTAGGGATTTCTTGTGACGTTAGTTTAAATTCTTGGGAACTTATTACTTGGTCGATAGTCAAAGAATTATTTGGGTCTTCCAGTACCTTTATCGGGGAAATGTTTTTGTGTTGGTTGTTGTCTGAGTATACAACAACTTTTCCTTGTGCTAAAACGATAATATTGAACAATAAAATTAATGGCAGTAGTAATGATATTTCTTTAATTCCTTTCATCAGATATTATATTTTTTAGGAGCTATAATGTCATTTGGGTCAATGGTTTGTTTTATTTTTCTCAATAAATTACTGTAGCTATATTCAACTCCAGTTATTGATTCATACATATTTGATCCACTCCGATAGGGATAAAATCCCGTTTTCATTAATTCTTTCACACAGTGTTTGTAAAACTCATTTGCCTGCTTTATTGAAATTTCATTTTTAGGATAATTGATGTTCGCAATGGCAATTAAATTTCGGCTATTAATAAGGGTAAACGTAATTCTAAACTCATAGTTGAATTGATTAAATATGGCCGTAAGCGTTTTGATTAGTTTGGGGATACTTTTTTGATCTGCCCTGCATACAGCAGAAATCCATCTGAAATGTTCGGGGAAATCGTGAGGCTTTATGTCGGACAATTTTATTTCATCATTATTTACTAGAGTTTTTAGAGGTAAATTAGAGGGAATGCCTTTTTGCAAATCGACAAGACATTTCAGTGTTTCAATTGTTGACAGGGCCTTAACATACATATTGAAAATCTCCAACCACTTCATAATGAAATCTGTAATGAACCACAACTTGATTCCTTTTACCTCTTTTTTTAATTCTTTTCTTACAATATGTTTTTTTGCTTTTGTAATTGTTTTGTGACCCGAAACAGATGCACTAAACGACCAAGCACCTACGTTAGTGTTTTTTTGACTACCAATTATTCTCGCTTTATTAAAAACATGAACCATACTATTAATAATGCCATTCAAACTTAATTTTCGTAATGCAATAATTAAGTTTACTAGAGCGTCCTCGTTTTTGACGGTTCCAATTACTGCACAAAATTTTTCTGGTTTAGGCATCAACTCAAGAGTCATTTCTACTACAATTCCCAAGTTGGATTGAACAAACAAGCCTTCAATACACGGCCCTATCCCATATCGGTAAGTGTTTTTGGCATTAGCATTTTCATATGCTTTGAAACCTGTATGTATTATTTCGCCATCAGGAAGCACGCTGGTTATGTTAATAATTCGTTCATATTTAAGACCATAATCGGTATGTCCAAATCCTTTTTCCAACACATTACCTACAATACTACTTTCTGTGCCTGCTCCCGTTACATCTAGTTGTAATTTGTTTTCAGGGAGTGCTTCTAAATATTCATATGCTTGTTGTTGACTAACTCCAGGTTGAAGAGTCATATAGCAAAGCTCTTGATCTACATTGAGAATTTTATTCATTTTGCTCAATTCAAGAATGAGTTGATTTTTTTGTGTTCCTTGAGCGCATCCATAACCCCAATTTTTACCTCTAGATATCGGAAATAGTTTTATGTTCTTTTGATTTGCCAATTTGACGATATCAACAATTTCGTCAATCGTTTTAGGGTATACGATTCCCATAGGTTCTATTTCTGAACCATTTACACTAGATGCATAACTTTCAAGAATATTTTTATCATCAGTATAATTATTAATACCCACGATCTCAATTAATTTATCTTTTTGATACCTCACTGTTTTAATTTAAGTAACTCTTTTGTTTAGAATAAGTTGATAGTTAATTTCTATTTCCGACATTTTGGTCTGTTCTATTTTTAGTTGACAGGGGTTTTCTCTTAACTCCAATATGATTTTTTTATCCAAAGCTGTGGCTGTTTCGAGTGTTTTTGAATTCATAACTCCCAATGTCCATGCAATCATATCCTTTTTAGGGTAAGGGAAGGTGCCTTTTTCACCCAAAGCTTTACTCTCAACAAACCCAATGTTCCGACAGCTTTGCAGCGTAGGTCGACCAACGATGGCCATTAAGGTGGTTAATTTTAGTTGATTAGCTACAGCTACAGCTGCTCTTGTTAATCGATGTCCTAAGCCAATCTTTTTATCATTAGAACTCATTTTATGGTGATGTAAAGAGCTCCACAATCCACACGTTTCCCCAATACCTCCGTATTGAGCATATTGTTTAATCAAAATGCTTATTCTTGAATCCATACAACCGACAGCATCTTCAATAGGAAGTGGGAATTCGGGAGTTGCAATATGAATTCGTACCCCTCCAATCATTTCCCCAGTAGTAAGAGATTCTGCAACCAGAACATACACATTTGGATTGAGTGGCCAGTTGATGTTATTAGAGGTAACCATGTCTATGCCATAGTGCTTTAGTATTTCGTGATGTTTTTTCAGAAATAAAAGGCACACATGAGGCTCTTCAATAGCTCTTAATACCCGTATGCTAAATTGAGCAAGGTCTTTTTGACTACTCGATAACAGCATCACATTTGTTTGGATTAGTTTATTACATTTTTAATTTACATGAACCACAGTATTCACTAGGAGAGTAAAATTTTTATAATATTTTAGGATAAATATATATAATTATTTACATTTACTAGAATGTTATTTGTGTTTATATGAAAAATGAAAATAAAAGAACAGAAGATGGTACTCCTCTTAAAACAGAATTGGATAAGATTAAAACTGAGTTTACCGATGAGGAAATTCGCAGTCAGATAAAATCCTACGGTCAGGATTTTACGACGCCTAGAGAAAAAATTAGAATACTCTATTTGGATGATGAGCGCGATGAATTGGAGAGTTTTCAGAGTTTGTTTCGCCGTATTTTTGAGGTTCATATAGCTTCTACGCCTGAGAAGGCCTATGAAATTTTGAAAACCAAAAATGTTCATATAGTGCTCACAGATCAGAGAATGGATTTAATGACCGGTGTTGAGTTTTTAGAATCCATTGTTGAAGATTATCCAGACCCTGTTCGAATTCTTGTTACTGGGTATTCAGATATAACTGCGGTCATTAACTCAATAAATCAGGGACAGGTGTATAAATATATTTCAAAACCTTACCCAAGAGAGGCTATGCAGAAAAGTATTGAGAATGCTGCCGAAGTTTACTTTTTGAGGAAAGATCGGCAAGAGTTGATCCAAAAATTAACAAGGGCTTGTTCACAGTTGGAATTTTTATTGCGCCAAGGTTCCCTTGACGTTTAAAACAATTCTTTTCCAGATTGGAACTACTTCTTTTCAAATTTTTGGTGCAATTTATTGGCAATGGTATACTACAAATTTATCGTTTTGTGCAACGATTTTTACCTTGTGAAAGAGTTTGAAAAGATGTGTTTTTAAATTGAGATGATTGCTAGTCACCAACTGGAAAACGCCACCTTTTTTAAGGCATCTTTTTACGTCTTCAAATAAACTCAAAGCAATTTCGATATTTGTTTCGAACCCAAAGTGAAAAGGGGGATTTGAGATGACCAAATCAAACGTGTTATTGTCAAAAGCACTTAGATTGTCGCTAAAGTGAAAGTGCGCATTTTTTGAATCGATGTTAATTTTAGAGGATTCTACAGCAAGCAAGGAGTCATCAACTAAGTGAATTTCAGCGTTTGGATTTTGTGAAAGAGCTACGTGGGCCAAAACTCCATTTCCTGAGGCGAGGTCAAGGATTTTGTTGTCGGTTGCTTTGACCTCTAAATGCTCTGCAAAAAACTGTGTCGCATAGTCAATATTTTTCCCAGAAAAGACACCGTAATATTGTTTGAAGCTTTTCGTTTTGTCTAATGAGATTGTATTTAATTGTTGTTTTTTGGCGACCTTTTTTTTCTTTTTTAGAATAAGTAATCTCGATTTTTTCCATGCCCTAGATTGTTCGCATTGCTCAAAATAATTTTCAGCTATATCTATGGTTTTTCGACTGAAGTACTTGGTCATAAATGAACAAATGACTGTTGCATCCTCATTCAATGCTTGATGAACTTGGTCGAGTTGAAGTCTAAAAAGATCTAAAGATTTTGGTATTTTGATGAGTGCTAAATCGAATGAAGCTGATAACTCATCTAATGGCTTGATTTTGGAAATTTGTTTTAGGTCAATACCATGTTTCGTTGCGTTGATCTCAAGAGCCTTTTCTTGACTTTTAAAATTAATTACTGTGAAGGGTTGTAAATCGGATAGTACCGTACTCAAAAAGCCAAATCGGTCGTTGTAGAGTATCGGTTGCTGGGAAAAAGCATTGTTTTCTGAAAGATGTTTTAATAGGTGTTCGTCTGCCGCACTCCATGCTTTTAACGATTTGTTATCAGATTTTGGATAGCGTACAATTGAATAATTTGTATCCTTGTGAGAGTAGTTCATAGTTTAGAGACCGAAATTGAGTTTGATTTTCTCAACAAAATCAAGTTTTTCCCATGGAAAGGTCTCGATTTCTTTGTGTATTTTTTTACCCTCTTCCATTTCAAAGGAGATTGTTTTTTTCTCAGAGTTTCGTCCCATATGTCCGTATGCAGCCGTCTCGGAATAAATAGGGTCCTTAAGTTTGAATCGATTTACAATCGAAGCAGGTCTCAAATCAAAGAGTTCATTTACTTTTTTAGCAATTTCACTATCGCTGAGGTCTATTTTTGAAGATCCATAGGTGTCAACAAAAATACTCATGGGCTCTGCCACACCGATGGCGTAGGCTACTTGTACAAGGATTTGATCTGATACTCCTGCTGCCACTAAGTTTTTTGCGATGTGCCTTGTGGCATAGGCTGCTGATCGATCTACCTTTGAGGGGTCTTTTCCTGAAAAAGCTCCACCGCCATGAGCTCCTTTACCTCCATAAGTATCTACAATAATTTTTCTACCCGTGAGACCTGTGTCTCCATGAGGGCCCCCAATCACAAATTTTCCGGTCGGGTTTACGTGGTAGGTAATCGAATCATCGAACAGAGAAACAATTTGTTTCGGTAATTTTTTCTTAACTCGTTCAACAAGTATGTTGATGACATCACTTTTTATTTTAGCTAGCATTTTTGATTCTTCATCAAAGTCATCATGCTGTGTTGAGATAACTATAGTGTCAATACGTTCAGGAGTATGCTGATCGGAATACTGAATGGTTACTTGTGATTTTGCATCAGGACGGAGATAGTGCATTACTTCATGATTTTCACGCCTTATGGTTGCAAGTTCTTGAAGTAGTAAGTGAGAAAGACTTAAGGCCAAGGGCATATAGCTATCCGTCTCATTGGTTGCATAACCAAACATGATACCCTGATCTCCAGCTCCTTGTTCTGTGTGTAGTCCTTCTCCTTCTATAACTCCTTGCAGAATGTCAGGTGATTGTTCGTGTACTACAGACATGATTTTACAAGATTTTGCTTCAAACTTATACGCAGGGTCTGTATAGCCAATGTTCTTAATCACATTTCGAGCTTCTTTTTCAATGTCTACTTTGGCTTTTGAGTTTATTTCACCGCTAAGAACTGCCAACCCTGTTGTTACAAGTGTTTCACAAGCAACTTTAGACTCAGGGTCTTGAGCGAGAAATGCATCGAGTATAGCATCCGAAATCTGATCAGCAACCTTATCCGGGTGTCCTTCTGACACAGATTCAGATGTGAAAAAGTACGACATATCGTAATCTTTAAATGATTTTTTAAAATTAAAGTCTGATCTGGGCTTTGCGGTAGAGAATACTGCTTTAGCCTTTTTTATAGTGGTAGCAATCAGTCAAATTCATCCACTGCTTTGCAAAGATAAGAATAAGATTGATTTAATATTTTATTACTTCGTTAGATTGTGGAAAATAGTTTCTAGTTTTTCTTCTTCCACGTTTATTTGGAGCACGGTGATGTTGTGGGCTACTGCAAATTGGAATAAAACGGATCTTAGGTCGAATTTAGCCTCGGAAATGATTTGATACCGATTCCCCTTGAGTTGTATAGCTTCAGTTACATTTTTGATCTCTAGCAGATCTTTTTTGTTCACAGATTGATTGAACTCTACAGTAATTATTTTCTTTTTCTGTGTTAGGCTTTGAAGTTCTTCAATGGATTTATCGGCAACTATTTTACCCTTGTTGATGATGATAACTCGGTCGCAAATTGCCTCTATTTCTTGGATGATGTGCGTAGATAACATCACTGTTTTCTCCTGGCCAACTTCTTTAATTAAGGATCTTATCTCTACCCTTTGGTTTGGGTCTAGTCCTGTTGAGGGTTCGTCTAAAATGAGTACCTCAGGTTGATGAATTAGTGCTTGTGCAAGGCCAACTCTTTGCCGGTATCCTTTTGAGAGTGCGCTAATAGATTTGTGTTGTTCATTTTTTAGCCCTGTTTTTTTAATTATTTCATCAACTTGCTCATTCATAATTCCGTGAATGTTAGCAGCAAATTTCAAATATTCCTTTACATACATTTCAAGGTATAGAGGGTTGTGTTCAGGAAGGTATCCAATTTTACGTTTGGTCTCAATGGGGCTGTCAAGAACGTTTCGATTACATATTTTTACGACGCCTGATGTAGGTGTTATAGATCCGGTAAGTATCTTCATTAGAGTAGTTTTACCGGCACCATTAGGGCCTAAGAATCCAACAATTTCTCATTTTTTTATCTCAAAAGAGATTTCTTGAAGCGCTTTTTGTGTCCCGTATGATTTAGAGACCTTTTCTACTTTTATAGACATAGTACGAAGATAGTTTATTTTAGAATTTTCTATAAACAAGATCCTTGAAAGCCTTAAAGTTTTTCAAATACTGTGAATTTACCGATAACTCAAAGCCTGTACCGATAACTCAAAGCCTGCACCGATAACTCAAGAGTGTCTACCGATAACTTAAAATCATTAGTAAATCAGGATCTTATAAATTATATTTAAGTAATGTTATTATGATAATGAGCATTTCTCGAGGGGCGAGTAAATGTGAAAAAGGACTCAAATGGAGTCCTTTTTTTTGTTATATATTATGTAATAATGAGTTAAATCTTTCTTTCTCAGGGGGCAAATCATATCTTTGTGTGATGCAAGGTGTAGTAGTAAAATCGACAGGTAGCTGGTATAAGGTTCGCACACAAGATGGGAACTATTTCAACTGTCGTATTAAGGGAAAGTTTCGGATTCAAGGTTTGAAGAGTACCAATCCAATTTCCGTTGGAGATCAGGTTAAATTGGCCGTAGAAGGCGAGGATTATCTTATTACAGAGATTCTTGATCGCAAGAATTACATTATCCGTAAGTCTGTAAATTTATCAAAGCAGGTCCACATCATAGCTTCTAATATGGATCAAGCCTTTTTAATTATTACTTTGGCTTCGCCTGCCACAACAATTGGGTTTATTGACCGGTTTCTAGTAACCGCTGAGGCCTACCAAATACCCGTTTATTTGGTGTTCAATAAAATAGATTTATACGACGAATTTGATAGAGAATATCACAATCAGATTGCAGAAATGTATACTGATGCTGGTTACAAATGCATTGAGGTTTCTGCACTGAATCAGCAAAATTTGAATGCTCTTACAGAGCTAATGAAGGATAAAGTTACTTTGCTTTCAGGACACTCTGGGGTTGGCAAATCCACCTTAGTTAATGCGATTGATTCCAATTTAAATTTAGAAACCCAACAAGTCTCTGAGGCCCATCAAAAGGGAATGCATACAACGACTTTCGCAGAGATGTTTGAGTTGGCCTTTGGAGGTTTTATTATTGATACTCCGGGTATAAAAGGATTGGGTCTTGTCGAAATGGAAGACTCAGAATTGGCGGATTATTTTCCCGAGATGAGAGCGCTTAAGGGGAAATGTAAATTTCACAATTGCATACATATTAATGAACCTAAATGCGCCATTAAGGATGCTGTTGAGGCTGAACAGATCCACCCTGTTCGTTATGATAGTTATTTAACTATCTTGGAGGATGATGGAGGTCAATATAGGGAATCAAAGTATCACTAATGAGGCTTACGATACAAAGGGTAAGTGAGGCTTCGGTGCAGATCAATCAGAAGATTAAATCTCAAATAAACCAGGGCTTACTTGTGCTTCTTGGCGTGGGAACTGATGATGCTGAAGCGGATGTTGAGTGGCTTTGTAATAAGCTTTTGGCTCTGAGGGTTTTTTCTGATGAGTTGGGAAAAATGAATAAGTCAATTACGGATGTGAATGGTGATGTTCTTTTGATCAGTCAGTTTACCCTTTTTGCGAGTACTAAAAAAGGAAATAGGCCGTCTTACATTCGTTCTGCTCGCCCAGATGTTGCCATTCCTCTATACAAAGCATTTCACAAACGTTTAGAGGTTTTGTTAGGTAAGCCGGTAGCTACAGGAGAATTTGGCGCATACATGAAAGTCTATTTGTGTAATGACGGCCCTGTAACTATTAATATTGATTCTAAAAATAGAGAATAATGGAACTTAATCAGTTGCAAAAGAAAGTAGATGATTGGATTCAGAAATACGGAGTTCGTTATTTTAGTGAGCTCACGAATATGGCAATTCTAACTGAAGAAGTTGGTGAAGTTGCTCGAATTATAGCTCGACGTTATGGTGAGCAATCTGAAAAGTCATCTGACACAGATAAAGATTTGGCTGATGAGCTAGCCGATGTGTTGTGGGTTGTTACCTGTATTGCAAATCAAACCGGAATTGATTTGGAATCTGCCATGAGTAAGAATTTCGAAAAGAAAACGGTAAGAGATTATCAGCGGCATCAAAATAATGAAAAGTTGAGGTAAAGCATGTCAACAATATTTGTTGCAACAAAAAAAGAGACCTAAGGTCTCTTTTTAACGTGATACTATAAATTGATTTAGAATCGGATACCAATAGCAAGCATTACTTGATCAAGCCTCTGATCTGCTGAAAATGTTCTACCTGCAATTTTGAATTCATCTGATATGGATTGAAGCCCTTTTTCAACTCGTAAATCCACACTAATCATGGAAATATCGAGTCCAACTCCGTATTGTAAACCAACAGTTGCATTTTTGTAATTGGCACTTATTTCATCTGCAGCATTTTTTATTCCCTTAATGTCTTGGCTGAGCTTTAAACTAAATACGGGTCCTGCATTGACTCTGAATATTTTTAGAAAACGCTTCCCAAGCATCACAGGAACGTCAACTTTGTTTATTTTAACTTCTCCAATTACATCGTTGTATTTAAGCTCAGATTTAGAATTGCTAAACATGGCCTCGGGTTGTATGTAAAAACCAAGAAGTTTAAGTCGAGCAAATAAACCTAGCTGCCAGTTGAGTGTTGCATCTTTTACTTCCAAAAGGTCACCAACATTATGTCCTGACTTGTCGAGGTTTTTTAAATCATCTAGAGATACGTTGGGAGAACCCACATTTACTTTCACCCCCCAGTCAAAGCTCTGAGCTGAAATACTCATGCTCGAGCATACAAGTAGTACTGATAAGATTAATTTTCTCATAATTTTTGATTTAATTTACGTTTTTCTTTTGCATTGAGGCTTGCTTTAACATTTGCTTCTATCGTGTGAGCAGGTCTCGACCATTTTTGTTTCTCACCATTAGAACAAGGGCTTTTATAATTTTCATTTACCTCTGGTTTATCCCCTTTTTTGTAAGCTTTTTGCGGAGTTAATCCTAAGGTGTTAAATAATTCCATGTCTTTATTGATGTCTGGGTTTGGTGTGGTTAATAATTTGTCACCAGCAAATATAGATCCAGCACCCGCCATGAAACACAGCGCCTGCCCTTCATCAGTCATTTGTGTTCTACCTGCAGAGAGTCGAACGGTAGTTTTTGGAAGGACAATACGAGTGGTAGCTACCATTCGGACCATATCCCAAATTGGAATTTGTTCCTGATCTTCCATTGGCGTTCCTTCAACAGCAACAAGTGCATTGATGGGAACAGACTCTGGGTAAGGGTTCAGGCATGATAGTGTAACCAACATGGCTGCTCTATCTTCCGGGGATTCTCCCATACCGATAATACCACCAGAGCATACGGTTAAACCTGCTTTTCGAGCATTACCAATGGTTTCAATACGATCTTCATAACCTCGAGTAGAGATAACTTTTTTATAATGTTCTTCCGAAGTATCTAAGTTGTGATTGTATGCGTATAATCCTGCGTCAGAAAGTCGTCGCGCTTGATCTTCTGTGAGCATACCTAGCGTACAGCAAACTTCCATGTCTAGATCTCGTACGGTTCGAACCATCTCTAAAACTTGGTCAAAATCTTCTCCTTCTTTCACATTTCTCCATGCTGCGCCCATACAAACTCTAGAAGACCCAGAGCTTTTAGCGCGTAATGCTTGAGCTTTAACAGTTTGAACGGACATTAAATCATTTTTCTCAATGTCGGTATGGTAGCGTGCTGCCTGAGGACAGTATCCACAATCTTCTGGGCAGCCCCCTGTTTTTATGGATAATAATGTGCTGACTTGTACTTCGCGAGGGTCATGATTTTCACGATGTACCTCTGCGGCTTCAAATACCAGTTGGAGTAGGGGTTTGTTGTAAAGCTCGAGAACTTCTTCTTTCGTCCAGTTTTTTCTTTTCTCCGTCATGATTATTCCTGATTTAAGCTCAAATATAAAGCTTCTTTTTTGCTATTTGTTTTTATTTAGATAAAATGATACTTACGGCGTTTCCACCAAAACCTGTCGCATTTATCATGATGTTTTTTACAGATTTTGGATTCCCACAACTTACACTTTCATAGGGGAATTTGATAAGCTTTTGATGTTGTAGCATTAGAATTGCTAACTCCATACTCAAGGCTCCAGAAGCTCCAAATGTATGTCCGGAAGTGTATTTTGTTGAAATTAAATGTGGGATGTCAGACCCAAACAATTTTTGAATGGCTTTGTATTCACTTTGGTCTCCTTTTAAGGTCCCTGGAGCATGCATTACAATACTATCTACCTTAGTAAGGTTGGCATTTTTGAGAGCCATTTTCATTGATTTTTGAAGGCATTCAGCCTCAGCAGAAAGGGAAACATTATGTTCAATAAGCTCTGTTGCAAACCCGACTCCTTCTATTTTAGCAATTCTATTTTGCCCATGGTCCTTTTCCATACAGAAGACTGCTGCACCCTCTCCAAGTACAAGTGAGCTTCGATCTTTATCCTTTTGAAGTGGTAAGGATGGGAACGGGTCTTTTTTTTCCGCATAAATTTTTAAAGCACGCATCTGAGCAATGGTAAAGTCACTTAAAGGGGCTTCTGATCCGCCGACTAAAAATTTTTCTGTCATACCAGCTTGGAGCCAAGCTATTGCATTAAGAGTAGAATGTAAAGCTGTACTACAAGTTATGGAGTGAGAGAAGCTGGCACCTTTAACACCTAGGTCGTAGGCGATCCAAGAGGATAAGTTTCCTAAGGTTGTTGTAGGAGATACAAGTGCACTTAGGCGTTTTTCTTCGTTAGTGACAAAGTCCTTATGGTATTTTTCGAAGAGTTGCGTAGCACCTCTGGAGGAACCCAAATTAACACTAACATATTCATCTTTGCCCCAACCTGCTTGATTGAAAGCTTTTCTTCCAGCAAGAATTCCTAATAGAACAGTTTTGTCCAGACGTTTGTAGTGTGAGTTTTCTTCACGAAGTTTGGTGATGAGTGCTTCGTCTTTGGGATAAAGTTTACCCACTGGAGTGTCTAGGTCGTTAAAACAACAAGTTGTGATTCGAGTTGTTCTATCTTGATAATGCTTCCATATATCTTCAGAGTTACTCCCCAATGCAGAGAGACTCCCCATTCCGCTTATAATCATCTTATCCTGCATGCGCCAAAGATAATGTAAAATGAATTTCTAAATGAGGGTTGTTGCAATTGAAATTGCACCTACGATGAAGCAGTAATAGGCAAAGTATTTCAATTGGCTATTTTTCACCAATCGAATCATCCATTTACAGGCAAGTAATCCTGTAAAGAACGCTGCAACGAATCCTATAACTAGTGGAAGTAGCGTTGTGCTTTCTAAGGCTATACTTCCTCCTAAAATGTCTTTAGCCATCTTCCCAAAGATTAAAGGAACGACCATGAGAAAAGAAAAACGTGCAGCTTTTTCTCTATCGATACCCAACAATACAGAAGTAGATATGGTTGCTCCAGATCTTGATATCCCGGGTAAAATGGCAATGGCTTGAGATACTCCAATGAGGGCTGCATTGTAAAAGCTAACTTTTCGATTTGTTTTTTTTGCTCGATCTGCCAGAAAAAGAAGCAAGCCTGTTACAATAAGCATGCAGCCTACAAGTAGGATTTCTCCACCAAACAATTGTTCAATTTCATTTTCAAAAAACAAGCCTACAAGAGCTGCGGGAATCATTGATAATACTATTTTAAGGGAGAACTGAAACTCCTGATTCCATTTAAATTGGAGTAGTCCACTGAATATTTCGAGAATGTCTTTTCGGAAAATAAATACGGTACTAAGTGCCGTAGCAGCATGAAGACTGATTGTCATCAATAGGTTTTGTTCTTGAGCCGATACATTAAGAATTTCTTTAGCCAATTCTAAATGTCCACTACTGCTTACCGGCAAAAACTCGGTTAATCCTTGAATAATTCCAAGAATAATAGCTTCTAATACTCCCATTAAGATTTATTCTTTGGCTTGTACATGATGGCAAAGATTTCAATTGAAAAGCCAATGAGAATGAGAATAGGGGCAAGTGTAATCCTACGGAAATTGAAAATCTCAGGGTTGAAACTTGTTTCATCTCCGGTATCGCCCCCAGCCATTAATACAAAACCCAAGACAATGAAGACAATTCCAGTAATCATGATTTGGTAATTCTTTTTGTTGAATAAAAACTTTTGATTTTCCATATCAGTAATGTAGTTCGTCGGTAGTTAATTTTAAGTATTTACGTACGGCAAAGTAAGTGCATATCCATGGGATAAAAAGCCCCATACAAAGCAGGGATGAATAGAGTATGATTTGATCTTCAGGCTTGTGTAATCTTTGAATCTCGGGTAGAAACTGAATGCTGTATCTGAGGAGTAAATCTAAGCATAATATTGCCAATACAGATGCTAATAAACCATGTTGGAGACTCTTATTAATAAAGGGTTTTCGTATAAATCTTTTTGTAGCACCGACCAATTGCATGGTTTTAATTAGGAAGCGTCTGGAATAGATGCTCAAACGAATGGAAGAGTTGATTAGAGCAATAGCTATAAGGCTAAAAATAGCACTCAATATTAGTAATGAATAAGAAACTTTTTGAAGATTGTCATTTAGTAATTTGATTAAAGATTTATCATAAATGACTTCTTGAACTACCGGAATCTTTAAGAGTTCTTTTTCGATACGTTCAGGCTTATTAGTTTGGGTGTAATAGGCTTGGAAATGAATGTCTATAGCATCGGTGAGCGGATTAAACCCAAGAAAGCTTATAAAGTCTTCTCCTAAATCTTGCTCAAGGTTTTTTATCGCCTCATTTTTAGAGATAAACTCTGTTATTTTGACGTGCTCACTAAGCTCCAATTGACGCTGAAATTGTTTCACGGCAATTTGTTTTGCTTCGGGTTTCAGTAAAACGGTAAAAGCTATGTTTTCTTGTACTTGATTTGCAATGGTTTTCGAGTGATATAGAAGGGTGCTGAGCAGTCCTATTAAAAAGAGGACTAAAGTCATGCTAATCACAACGGATAGGTATGAAGATTGCAGTCTTCGTTTGTTGAATTTGTCCTGTTTTACACTCATTGCGGGCTAATTTACAAATTCGTTGAATATATAGCTTGTTTTTAGTTAAGGATTCAATAAGAACTGTTTCTTATTTGCGGTTGACTTTTGTAAGTTTCTCTTTGGTTCCAGAATATTTTATCAGGTCCATTTTTATAGAACCCACCATTATTTTTGCTTTGATTTGGATGGGGATTTTATTTTCATCATTGCTTATCCACAGCTTGACACCCTGCTCATCTTTAAACACCCTTCCTGTTTGAAGCTGTGGAGACCACTGGGTACAGGGAATCCATCCAAACTTTGTTTTGATGGTGTCAAGACCTAAATATTCGAGTTTTGAATTCATAAATTCATCATCAAGGTATACTTGAAGAGACTGTTTATTGCCAATTTGTAGTGTGTCGAAATTTTGTGCTCGCATGTAGTAGAATATGGAGAGTAGGTCTTGTGTGTTTTCTGGGAGCGGAATAGTATCTCTTGTAGATTCTGCTTGTTTGAGTTCGTAATTAAAAAAAACAGATTCTTTTTTCACATAATCACCTTCTCGTATGTCTCGGTGAAATTGATTTGGTTTTAAGCTGTATTTGTCGACTAAGCTTTCATAGGTGTTACGGACTTTAAAGAAGAGGTTGAACAGCCCCGTTGATCTGCCTTTGGCTATAAATTTATATGCGCTATCTTTTGTCTGTACTTCTAAATCTGCCATTCCTGCGGACACGAGTCCGTAATGAACTTTATAGCTTAATTTTTCTCCTTTGTCGAAGGGGGGATGTCCGTTTTGAGCAAAGACAGAAGAAGTTGAGAAGAGTAAAATGAGAACGATTTTTTTTATAACAGAGCTTTTAAAGCCTTTCTTATTTTGAGTGGAAATCACTCCATTCATAGACAGAAGCCTTTCGGTTCTGTATTTTGAAATGTAATTTATCAATGAAATCATATTTTTTTATCTGGATTTCTCAAATAGAAGAGGATGACAATTTACTTCTTTACTCCCAATTGATGATGACATTGTCCATTTTAACTTCTCCAAAAAGATCGTCAAATCCTACACATCTCCCTTTGACTGTAATTGAATCTGATGGATGAATTTCAGCCTGCATGAAATTACTGTCGAGTCTGCAAATTATGCCTGGGTGTATAATAATCTGCCCATTTGATGCAGCGTTTACTTTCCCATTTAGTTCTATGGTTTGATTAAGGTATATGTCGTTAGCTAGGTTTTGATTATTGGTGAAGTGAACAAAAAGGCTATCGCTGGTTAAATAAAATGCAGTTTTTTTAGAAACCATATCAGTACGTTCGTGATACACATATTGATAGGCCATGTAGATGCTTGTGGAAATCAATAGCAATGTAAATAGTATTTTACGTTTCATTTTATAGGACTTTTCTGTACTATTTAAAGATACAGATTTCTTGGCAATCTATCAGAACAAACCGCATATTATGGGTGATTACGTGGTCTATGAGAAGCTACTGTTCCTATTGAGTAAGTTGTGGAGAAATTATTAGTAATTTGTAGAATCTTAACCCGTCTTAAAAAACACCCCATGAAAGAAGTTTTTATAGCCATTTTGGCACTCTGTTTATTTAATGCCTGTAGTTCCGATAGCGTTGAAGAGTTGAAGGAGGAACTCGTCAGCGATACTTGTGAAGATGAGGTAGAAGAAGATTTGCACGAAGATTTAATATGCGACAGTTCTAATTATGAAGCAGATGAAGACTTATGTGAAGTGATGGACTCTGACACCAATTTGATTTCTTTTCAGGCGGATATCTCTCCTATCATCAATACACACTGTAGCTCATGTCATGGAGGTGTAACTCCTTCGGCTGGATTGTTACTAGAAACATATGACCTGATACGTAGTTCTGCAAATAATACTACTTCATCGGGTATGATCAATCGTATGGAAAGAGATGAATCGGATCCTAGGTTGATGCCTATGGGTTATAAACTGTCACAGAATAATATTGATTTAATCAAGAACTGGGTGTCTCAAGGCAGCTTAAACAATTAGATATGCGTTTATTGACCCTAGTTTTATTTTTGTTTTCAGTGAGTCCTATGCTTGCTCAAAAGTACATGACACGAGGTGCTGAAGTTTCTTTTTTGTCTGATACCGAAGCAATTGAAGTTGTCGCCGCTATCAATAATCAGGTGGGTGCTGTGATTGATTTATCAAATGGAGATTTAGCTTTTCAAGTACAGATGCGGGCTTTTCATTTTAAGATTGCTTTGATGGAGGAGCATTTTAATGAGAATTATGTTGAGTCGGATAGGTTCCCGAAAGCCACCTTCAGAGGTAGGTTTGTCGATTTACTTCTTCCGAATCTTTTGACTGAGCAAGAGCTTAGCGTAAAGGGTGTGATGGATTTACATGGCGTTCAGAAAGAGATGACCTTCCCCGTTCTTGTAAAATGGGAAGATGGATCCTTGGTGGGAACCAGTTCATTTGATTTGCGATGTTCCGATTTCAATATAGAAATACCGAAAATTGTATCCGACAAAATTTCCAATGAGATTCAGGTCACCGTAAAGGCCCTCTTAACCAAACTATAAACCGTGAAAAAAATTACTTTACTTAGCCTTTTGTTGCTAATCAATACGCTCAAAGCACAAAACGATTTACTTTCTCTTTTGGGGGATCAAGAGGTAAATCAAGAAGTGTATGGGACATTCAAAGGGACCAAGGTTATTAATGGTCAATCGGTTGAAATGCCGAGTAAAGCAGCTTTACTTTTTGTTATAGAGCATCGTTTTGGGACGATTAACAGTGGTGCTTATGAACTGTGGGGGCTTGATCAGGCAAGTATGCGGATGTCTTTTGAGTACGGCCTTAAAGAGGGGTTGGTTATAGGAGTTGCAAGAAATTCTTTTCAGAAAACGTACGAGACCTCACTAAAAACACGTTTGCTCAGGCAGAAAGAAGGAGCGGGCTCCAGGGTGTCAATAGCTACGTATCATGCAGCCTTCGTTAATTCAATGCGCCGGATAGATTCTGAGGGTGAAAACCTTTTCAGATCCCGCTTGTCGTATGTACATCAAGTTCTAATAGCCAGAAAGTTCAATCGTACTTTTTCTCTTCAATTAACGCCCACTCTTATTCTTAGAAATTTAGTGCCACTCGCTTCTATGAACAATAATTACATGGCAATGGGGGTAGGTGCTCGATATAAATTGTCAAATCGAGTTTCTTTGAATGGAGAATATTTTTATCAGTTCGATCGCCCTCATGAGAATTACACAAATTCTTTATCATTAGGTTTTGATATTGAAACGGGAGGGCATGTTTTTCAATTGCACTTGACCAATTCACAAGGGATGTTTGAAAGGGCATTTGTTGGAGAGACTCTTGGGAAATGGTCTGATGGAGCCATTTATTTTGGGTTTAACATCTCACGAGTATTCCAGTAATCTCATACGTTTTCTACTGAATATTTCTTTTTCGTACTTTTTAAAACAACAGGTGGTTTGCTAATAGTGAGGCTATCAAAACAAAGGTCAATGAATTTAACCATTTCTTTTTGTTGTAATAGAAGTAATTGCTGATGATGGCAGATAAGGGCAATGCAAAAATGAGTAGTTTTTCATGAAAAGCACCTTCACTCAAATAAAAATGAATTAAACCGAAAATAAGGACCCACAATAGAAGCACGTAGGATTTTCGAGCTTTGATGTTTTTTTGTCTCAGACTGACGAGAAGTTCAAACATTGAAATTACACTCAAAATTCCAAATACAAAAAGAGTTAAAAAGTCTCCTGTCTCAATTTTTGTGGAGCTATTTTGGGTAAATAGGTTTTCAAATAAGGAGAAGGAGCTCCAGTCATCTATAGACAAGAAGGTAATTGCTGTGAAGAGTAAAAACCAAGGACAAAGAACTCCTAAGATACTGATAACCCAATGTCTCCATTCTACCTGAGAAAAAATGGACATCCCCACCCAAGCTAAAGGAATAAAAATAAAAAAAGGGGGGTGGATTAGGGTAGCAATACTCAGAAAAAAAGCACTTTCAAAAACAGTAGTGTAAGCATCTTTTTTTAAATATGAACTGAGAATTTTGTTGAGCGCAAAAAGAATAAAACTTATAGATACAACGCTCGAGCTTAAATAGATTGCCTTGGGGGATGTGCTGATAAGCATGAAATAAAATAAGGCAGGGAACGAAGAGTTTATTGAAATAATTTTTTGTCTTGCCATCATTTTGTTCATCGATATACACTGAGAAAATACGAGCAATCCAAGGCTTATACGTTCTAAATAAACATGTGAATGAATCCAGCTATAGATGGAATTAAAAAAGGGCGAGTTTACATCTATTGAGGGTTCTAAAGATTGAAACGATATACCCATCCATAAGATTCCACAGAGCGCCATTAAAACCAAAATAGAAATGGATTGTGTATGACGAAATAAATTAACTACCATGTGGTAAAAATATGTAAATTTGTGGCGTTAAAGAAAAAACAATTTATATCATGAATGAACTAATTTGTGGACTCGGCGAGTTATTTACAGTATCCTTTGAACTTCTTCCTACTTTGGGGAATTTACCTAACCTAGTTTTGGGACTCATTGGTGCAGGCGCTTTGTTTTTTGCAGGTAAAGTTTCGGTTGCCGAAAAGAATATTTGTGAATAATGAGTGCTTTACAGCATTTAAAAAAGCAGCGAAACGCTGCTTTTTTTTGTGCCAAATTTTGATTTTCTTCACGGTGACTGATTATTTTTTGTAGTAATTCATCTCATCGATGTATTCCCAGACGTTTGTTGGGAGCATGGCTCGTACATCTTTTTTAGCTTTTATCGCATTTCGAATGAATGAAGAGGAGATTTGCATGATCGGCGCTCCAACTAGATTTACTTTTTCATGATGATCAAGCTGGCTGGATGTATTTGCTAATCTCGGATACACGTATAGTTGATGGTTCTCCAAAATCGCATCGTAATTTTTCCACTTGTGGAAGGCATTGAGGTTGTCTCCGCCCATGATGAGGGAGAAATGATGATTTGGAAATTTCTCACTCAGGTGCACAAGTGTGTTGATGGTATAGGAAGGTTGGGGTAAACTAAATTCTATGTCAGTAACTCGCAATTGATCGTAATCTTTAACAGCTCTGTAAACCAACTCCAACCGCGCATAGTCGTCAAGAAGATTGTTTTTGTTTTTGAATGGATTGTGAGGGCTTACAACAAACCAAATTTCATCCAAGTCGGTATAGTTAGCCATATGATTGGCAATAACCAAATGGCCAATATGAATGGGGTTGAAAGTCCCAAAATACAAGCCTATTTTTTTCTTATCAGCCATTGATAAAGTCTGTTATTTTTTGGTAAGCTTCTTGTTGAGCGATTTCTAGGTCGTCATTAATGATTACTAGGTCAAACTCTTTGGCATAGCTCATTTCTTTTTCGGCCTTGTTAAGACGCATGTCTAGTTGATTTTGAGTTTCTGTATTTCTGTCAGATAAACGCTTTTTCAAAACGGCTATTGATGGAGCTTTAATAAAAACAGAAAGCGCTTTATCAGAAAACTGATTTTTAAGATTAATTCCTCCGATAACATCAATGTCAAAAATTACATGTTTGCCTTCAGCCCAAATGCGTTCTACTTCTGAACGAAGGGTGCCGTAATAGTTTCCTTCGTATACTTCTTCCCACTCCAGAAATTCATCAGCATCAACTTTTGCTTTAAATTCTTCAGGGGATAAAAAGTAGTAATGCTCACCATTTTTTTCTTCACCTCTAGGAGATCTGCTGCAAGCAGAGATGGAAAATTCTACCGGGACTCCTTGATTGATTAGGTAGTTTACGATGGTAGATTTACCGGACCCTGAGGGAGCTGAAAAAATAATTAGTTTGCCTTGATTCATTACAGAACGTTTAATATTTGTTCTTTGATTTTTTCTAGGGCATCTTTCATCTGAACAACGATTTTCTGAATTTCAGTGTGATTGGCTTTAGATCCCATTGTGTTGATTTCTCTACCTAATTCTTGAGAAATAAATCCCAGTTTTTTCCCATTAGATTCTTTAGAATTCATGGTTTCAATAAAATAGGCACAGTGGTTTTTTAATCGAACTTTTTCTTCTGAAACATCTAGTTTTTCAATAAAATAGATCATTTCCTGCTCCAAACGATTTTGATCAAAATCTACAGATTTTAAGACGTCATTTAGTTTTGTAGAAATGCGTTCTTTTATCGTATCAATACGTTCTTGTTCGAATTTTGGAACTTCATTGTGTAGGCTTTCTATTGTTGAGATTTGTTCTTTGATATCTCTTTCTAAGGATAAGCCTTCTGCCTTTCGATATGCTATTAATGCTTCAATAGCATTTTTGACGACCCCCATAATGGCGTTCCATTCTTTTTCGTCTATTTCTTCTCGTTCAACTTTCATGGCATCGGGAAGTCGCATGGCAATATTCAATAATTCTCCTGCTGCTATTTTTTCACTTCCCAAATCTTGTAATGACTTGATGTATTCTCCAACTAAATCTTTGTTGATTTTGTGTTGGGTATTAGAGTCTGTATTTTCAATAAAAATAGAAAGTTCTATTTTACCTCTTCGAAGCGTTGATGTGAGGTAGGAGCGCACTTCCAATTCTTTTTCTTTGTAAAAAGAGGGAATACGAGTGCTGATGTCTATTTGTTTTGAGTTTAAACTCTTTACTTCTACACTGATTTTTTTCCCTGGAAGAACTAAAGTAGCTCTACCGAAGCCAGTCATTGATTGGATCATAAGTATGTATTTGGTGTAAAAATACGCAAATTTGTTTGGCAATAAAGTTTATGATTGAACAGCTTTAGTCTTTCTACTCACCAGATAAACCCCTAAGAAGATAATAAAGGAGGCTAAGATTTTAACGGGATCCAGTTGGTCAGAGCCCAATATCAATGCGATAATAGTAGCTAACACGGGCTGTAAGTAAATGTAAAAACCGACCGTAGAGGCTCGTAGTCGCTTAAGTGCATAGATGTTGCAGAGATAGGCTAGAAAAGAGGTTCCCACTACAATAAAGGCTATTTCAGCCCAGATGGTTTTTGATATTTCTTTCCATTCAACAAGGAGAATCTCATCAATCCCGAAGGGTAAAACAACTATAAACGCAACAGTGAACATCCATTTTGTTATTGTTAAAAAATGATATTGGGACATCATAGGTTTTACCAGGGTTAGGTAAATTGCATAGGAAACGGCGTTGATGAAGATAAATAAATTTCCTTGAGCTAATTTGGGGGTTCCTGTTTCAAATTCTCTACCATAAACAGCAAGTACAATAGCTCCGATAGCACCTAAAGCCACTCCAATGATACGATGAGTTGATTTTTTTTCACCATGAAAAATTACTGCGAGAATGAATATGATGATCGGAGCGGATGTCATGGTTACTGCCGCATGAATGGGTGTTGTGTAATTTAATCCTTTCAAGAAAAAGGTCATGTTGAGTGCCACGCCAAATAAACCGCAAAGAATTAAAAGTCCGTAATCTTTTCGCTTGACTTTTTCTTTAACCCAAAACCGATGTGCTAGATGAAAAAGTATCATAGCACCCATAATTCGAATCAATATCAATCCCATTGGCTGAATGGTGTCGGGCATAATGTCTTTTGCCAATGTGAATGTTAGCGCATAGATGAGGTTTGCAAAAAATAAGGCTAAATGTGACTTTAGGATATCATTCATCTGCTAAAGTAGTTTTCAAAGCCTCTATTGTTTTTTTAGAATTGCCAATAAAAATTTTATCTGATGTAATAAAAACAGGTCTTTTTAGAAAAGTGTATTCTTTGAGAATGAGGTTTTTAAAGTCTTCTTCTTGCAGTGCTTTGTCTTTTAAGCCCATGCTCTTATATTTTTGGGCTCTTTTGCTAAACAAGGCTTCGTAAGATAAGCTAAGCTTGAACATTTCCTCGATTTGCAACTTAGTAATTGCTTTTTCTTTGATGTCTTGACTTTCAAAATTATCAAGATTCAATTCATTTAGTATGCGTTTACAGGTGCTGCACGTTGATAGGTAATATACTTTCTTCATATGTATTATTATTCATTCCAATAACAGCAAAGATACCAAAAGTCGTGCTAGTAATCAGGCTATTCTTTCTGATAAGAGTCTGGGTTAATTGTAGAGCTTGAAGTAAAATATCTTTAGACTGTGAAAATATTTCTACATTTGTATGAACCAATATAAATTACGTTATGTCAGATCAACGTTTTGCTGTAATCGGTCTTGGACAATTTGGTTCCGCCATTGCAAAAAACTTATCTAAACGTGGAGCCGAAGTACTCGCTATTGATTCCTCCCTAGAGAAAGTTGAAAATCTAAAGGATGAGGTATCCCATGCAGTTGCCCTGGATGCTACTGATAAGAAGGCCCTTTTGGCTCAAAATATTCAAGATGTTGATGCCGTTGTTGTTGCCATAGGTGAAAACTTCCAAGGACTACTCTTAACCACCTTCCTCCTGATGGAGCTCAAGGTAAAGCGAATTATCGCAAGGGCTATGGATAGTGACCAAAGAAAGATTTTAGAAAAAATGGGGATTACCGAAATTCTATCTCCTGAAGATGAAGTAGGCGGGAACGTTGCTGAAATGCTCATCAATCCGGAAGTTGTAATGTGTATTCAACTTCCCGATGATTATGAGATTGTAGAGGTGAAGGCTCCATCGGAGATTTGCGGTAGGAATCTCGAAGACATTGGTTTGAGAGAAAAATACAAATTAAACCTCGTTACCCTTTTGAGAAAACAAGAGGGAAGTACTTCCGAAGGGATAACCAAAGATTACCATATCATCGGAGTTCCTGATTCTAATACCGTGATAGAAAAAACGGATATCATTGTCGTTTTCGGTCTTACAAAGAATATCGAACGCTTCCTGGAAATAAATAAATAAGGACCAAGCTCAATAGCATTTATGAGAGGATTTATTATTACAGGAACAA
>JAQWKY010000040.1 GCA_029247585.1 Flavobacteriales bacterium
CTTGGCGCTCAATCAAAACATCATGAACATGTTTCTGGTGATGGGAAGAGAACCAAAGCTTCAAGATGGAACATCAGAAACACTCATTTCAACCTTTGAAGGCTTGAAGGTCTACTTAAACGGCACGCATGCACTACCAGAGTGTCATGAATTAGTTGGTCAGTTTGGTATAGGGGAAATGATTCATCCTTGTGCGATGGATGGTATGCCCGGATGCGCTGGGAATCTCAGATATGCATTTTGCTGGTCAGAACATGAATACATGATTCTGGTGGGCTTAAAATTGGATGAAAGCACCAACGGACCCTCTGAGGAAGCACTTGATATTTTGGCTGTTGTCAAGAGAGATGAGCATACCGATAAAGTAGCTGCCAAAGCAGATCATTACGAATTAATCATCAGAGATATGTTGTTGTGTCATTTTGATTCACTTTTTGAATTTTATGACACCATAGAGGAAGTAGACGACTGGACCTTCTTCGAAGACGATTTACTGCCTATAATCCAGTACCATTTTGAACTAAAGAAAGCAGTAGACTTCATCGGTAAAGAATTGGAGAAATAGTCTTTCAATAAGTACCCTACTCTAACATCGATCCGATGCCATTTATTAAAATTAAAAAACGCTTCGCCATGCAAAAATCAGAATCTTTAGGTCAGCTAAGTCTCGCCCTATCCAAAGTACAGTCAAAACTGAATACAAATTTCACAAGCTGTGAAGACAAAGAACTCGAGCTGAAGCAAATTTGGGATGCTGTACGAGATCTATTGGCCGAAAATGAGTTGGCCATATTTCAGATGCCCACTGATACCGGTGGGGTGACCACGGTCATCTCACATTCCAGTGGGGAATATTTGCAATCTACGTGCTACGTGCCCTGTGAGGAGAACGAAGCCAGCGTAAGAAACGCCGTATCGGCAGCAAGAGTGATGGGAATGGTCTCATTTTTAGGGATACCCTTTGAGTGATGTCAGGTTTTAAACAAAACCAATACTCAAACGAACTTTAAAATGAATGTCATGAAAAATCAAAAACCCATTGCTTTTAATGAGCTGCCTCTAATCGACTACCACCATCCGGAATTGATGGGAATGAATGCCAATGAATTGAAAAAATTCATCCAATCTAAAGGCCTACCTGCCTGGGTAGATGGACTGCCTGCCCTGATCTATATTGGAGAGCGAAGCAAGTCCTTCTCAGAGGAGAAGATTGTAGTCCTTTATGAAGAGAAAAACGAAAGATGGCCTGAGGGCTTTCAAACCAAGTATTTCTTTATGAGGGAGCCTGGAACCCTTTATTGGGGTCATCATGATGAGAAAATGCATGTTGAGCACAGAAGTCTCTAAAACGACTCGAAAACAAGTGAAATTTAAACCCTAAACCTATGAATGCTTTTGAAGTTGGAGATAAGGTGATCTGCATCAATGATGCTTACAGCGTTCGTATACCTCAGTGTATGTTCATGGAATTTCCTAAAAAAGGTCGCGAGTACACCGTACGTGGCTTTTGTGAGGAAGGCATCTCCATGCACCTTGAAGAAATCCGTAATGAACCCGTTCCAAAGCGTGGTGAAATCTGGTTTTACAATTGGAGGTTTAAAAAGGCTGTTCTTGAAATTGAGAAAGGTCATAAGAGTTTTGAAAAAGTAGAACAGCTCATTAACATTTGACCTTATGGCAATCGGCGAAATCATCGACTTTACTTTCGGAGCTTTTTTTATCCTTTGGTGTATCAAAATATTCATTTTTGACTAATTGATATAACTAAGGGGTAAACTAGCTAAAGGGTGAAAGTGGTAGATTTACCAATATTCGCTGGAGGTCTTCGAATAGAATTGTGCTTTATTGTCCCCTGTAGTTTAATTGAACTTAAAATCACCCAGATTACTTTCTAGACCGTCTTCTAACCGATCATCAAGATTGAAGTAAAAGTCAATGTTGGTAACTCTTTCAACATCATCCACCGAAACGGTAAAGTCAGTCAGGTCTTGATCTGATTTTTCATTGGGAAGTATAAAACCGATCATTTTACCCTTACCTTCACAGGCATAAACAACTTTGTAAAACCGTTTAGGTACGGAAACATTATTCGCTCCGATACCAGCCATCTCTGAATCAAAGACAGGTCCGGTAACCACATACAGATCTCCGTATACTTTCACCCACCTTCTCACCTGCTGCTCTAACCTGTTCCATATACCTCGATTAAAACCGGGGTTCTGAGGTGAGATATTTGACATGTAAAACGTATCGTCCATGGCGTCTTGATTGATTTTCATGGAGCCTGCCGGACACAGATGCCCCCTGTCATAACCGGTACCTGTGTAGTCTTTGTAATTTGACGAATAGGTCGTAATCATTGGATCAGATTTGTAATGGTTCTTTCTTTTAGCTGTTCCCTTGATGTGATCCGCAGTTATTTTATAAAATACCCAATTTGACTGTTCGTGCTCTTCATTGTAATCCAAGGTGTAATGATCTCTTTGAATGGTTTGGCTAACTGAAGATGGAGACAAATAAATATCATCACATACAGAGAGATTTGCTACACTCAGAATTAAAATTGCAAGGCAAAAGACACCTGCTAATAGAAGTTTATTTCTCATTTCCATGGAGGGGTATTTCTACTTAAAATTAAGACGCTCAGAGTTGTTTGAAGCTATTTCTCTAAATTAATCATTATTCTGGGACTCAATGATTACTAAAAGTTATTGTGAATGTATAGGTAGAATACTCATGAATTAGCAAATACTAATTTTCAGTAGATTAGGAAATTAATACAGAGAAGTTATCAATTTAACTGATGAAAATTTTATTTTAGCTGGTATGAGATTTATCAAAAAACTATTATTGTTTCTATTTGTACTGTTTATCGGGACATTAATCACTGATGTCATAATCGATAACACTACAATAGCTGTTTATGTGGGGCTTATAATCAGTGTCATCATCACCTTTAAACCTCAAGACCTGCTGTCCAATTCAAAGGGTAATGGTAGCCTGTTCAATCCAAACGGGAAGATTCCTGAAGAAACCATCGAATACCACAGAAGTCAGTTAGTAGATCAGTTTACAACTGGAGACTTGGCCAAACACTTCCATACGGATGTGTTTTTAAAAAAGGGTGAAAAACTCATATTCGACATTCCAGGTATTCAGATATGTGAGGAAAAAACCATCAAACTAAAGGGGA
>JAQWKY010000061.1 GCA_029247585.1 Flavobacteriales bacterium
TATTAAAAGAAAAATAGTATCAAGTTCTTCCTGCTGTAATAACTGGTAAAGAATCTGAGAGCCTAAAGTTCCGGTAACTCCTGTTAGAATGACATTCATCTGTTTCTTTTTGCAAAAGTAAGTTTTATTACTTAATGCATACCATATGTCGTATGCGTTCTTAAGTGTTAGAAGTTGTTCAAGAGCCTGTAAGGAAAATTAATCCAACTCTTCAGAAAGTAATTTGAACTCTAATCTGGGAGACATCTTTTCGTAGACAATGCGGTAAACAGAATCGGTAATAGGCATTTTTACTTGAAATTCTTTATTGATCTCTTTGATGCATTTTACCGCATAATAACCTTCGGCGATCATATTCATATCCATTTGAGCGGCTTTTACCGAATAGCCTTTACCAATGTACGTCCCAAAAGTTCTGTTACGACTAAATTTTGAATAAGCGGTTACTAATAGATCGCCTAAATACGCGGAATCTTTAATATCTCTTGTAATGGGATGTACCGTATCTACAAAGCGTTTTATTTCGCGGATCGCATTCGATATTAATACAGAGAGATAATTATCGCCATAGCCCAATCCATGAGCAATACCTGCAGCAACTGCAACAACATTTTTTAATACGGCAGAATATTCCGTCCCATAAATATCGTCGGAAGTAGTTGTTTTAATGTAACGACACGATAACTGATCTGCCATAAATTCGGCTACAGAAATATCTTCGCAGGCAACCGTTAAATAGGAAAGACGCTCTAAAGCCACTTCTTCGGCATGACATGGTCCTGTGATAACTCCAATTTGATCTAAGGGTACATGGTATTCATTTTGAATGTATTCTCCAACGATTTGATTGTGTTCCGGAATGATCCCTTTAATGGCCGAGAAAAATGTTTTAGTGCTTAGGTCAATTTCCAAAGAGGATAAGGTAGAGTGCAAGAACGCTGAGGGTACTGCCAAAACAAGCACATCTGCTTTTTCACAAGTAGCTTTTAAGTCGCTACTAACACGAACAACCTCTGTGTTAATACGCGCATCGCTTAAATAACGAGGATTATGTTGTGTTTCTCTAATATGCTGTGCTGCTTCTTCATTACGCATCCACCATAAGAGCTCATCCACATTATTTGCCAACATTTTTACAATAGCTGTAGCCCAACTACCACCACCTATTACGGCTATTTTTTTATCTGTACTCATTTATTTTTCTCTCAAATAAAAATCAATTCTCCCCTTAGTATCCATCAATAAAATGAAGGATTCGATAAAAGAAATGATCTGTGATTCGGCTTCAAAGTTAATCTTTTCTACATCATCACTAGGTTTGTGATAGTCATCGTGTTTGCCGGTCCAAAAATGTAAGGCAGGGATGCCTGCATAATAGAAAGCTGCGTGGTCTGAGGGCCCGTTTTCTCTTTTCTTTAATGTTAACGGAAAAGCATCACATTCAATCGCTTTCAAAGAAGATTCCCAAATTAAAGAGCTGCCGAGCCCTTCAATGGTCAAGGGCATTCCTGTTTCCATTCTACCAATCATGTCCATATTCAGAACGTAATTAACAGCACTTAGATTAAGGCTTGGGTTCAAGACAAAATATTTAGAGCCTTTGAGACCTTTTTCTTCGGCTGAGAATGCAATGAACAAGAAATTGTTTTTTTCTTTGATCGGATTGCTTTTTAAGTAATACGCTAATTCCAGTAGAGCTGCCGTACCACTAGCATTGTCATCTGCTCCATTATGGATTTCATTGGATGAAATGTGGTTAACAGGATAACTTCCATAACCAAGATGATCGTAATGTGCCGTAATTACTACCGTTTGTTGTGCGCCATTATCAAGAAACCCAATGATATTATGTGCTTTTTGTGAATCTTCCTCAGAAAAAGGAAATGCTTGAATATATCCCTCAACACCTCTTGGCTGTAAGCCAATATCCTGCATTCTTTCTACAATGAAATCTCTTGCTTTAATCTCCCCAGCCGTTCCAGGTTCACGTCCTTCCATAAGGTCGCTTGCCAATATTTTGATGTCTGATTTTATTCTAGAAACAACTTCTTTGTCTATTGTAGAGCAATCTTGAGCGTTAAGCGAGTAGGATAAAAACAGGAATATAAGAAAGGTCTTTTGTTTCATTGCCAAAGATTTAACAGAATCATATCCAAAGCGCATGCCCTTGAGAACGACAGCTGACACAGAATCTCGTTCTACAAACTTCAAGCTGAGAATTAATGAATACTACTTAGTTTTAGTAAGCTCGCTTATTATTTCCTTCGACATAGTACATAAAGGCTTTGTTGACTACTTTATTACCACCTAAAGTTGGGTAATCTCCAGTGAAGTACCAGTCGCCTTTGTGATTTGGGCAGGCTTCATGGAGTCCACTGATACTCTGGAAAATGATTTCTACGTCAGTATTTATATCTTCAGGCTTCAGAAGCTCAACTATTTTAGCTGAGATTTCTTCTGCAGTAAATGGATTGTAAATTTCTTTTACACAGTTTACCACCTCTTCTTTAGGAAGTAGGGTTTGAGCTTTACATTTCTGATAAACTTCTTGAATGATTGATTCTAACCCACGTTCTTTTAGCAGTGCGATGGCGGCTTTGAAGGCGATAAAATCTCCCATTCGGGCCATATCAATACCATAACAGTCTGGGTATCGTATTTGAGGGGCAGAAGAGACAATGACAATTTTTTTCGGATTCAGACGATCGAGTATTCTTAGGATACTTTTCTTTAAGGTGGTTCCTCTTACAATACTGTCGTCAATCATCACCAAATTGTCTTTCTTATCAACCTGTCCATAGGTTATGTCGTAGACGTGTCCAACGAGACTATCTCTGTTATTGTCGTCGGTGATAAAAGTTCTTAACTTGGCATCTTTGATGGTAATTTTTTCAACGCGAGGACGTACTGAGAAAATTTCTTTTATTTGGTCTGTGGTGCAGTTATTTCCAAGCTCTAGTACTCTTTCAGCTTGCTTGTCTTTGTATAAGGATTCTAACCCTTCAACCATTCCATAGAAAGAAGTTTCGGCGGTATTAGGAATGAAAGAAAAAACAGAGTTTTTCAAATCACCTCCGATACTATCCATAACCTTGAGACTGATTAGCTTACCTAATTTTTTTCTTTCATTGTAGATGTCTGCATCATTTCCTCTTGAAAAGTATATTCGTTCGAAAGAACAAGCTTTATTTTCCAAGGGTTGCGTGATTTGGTCCATGCTCACTCGGCCGTCTTTTTTCACAATCAAGGCATGACCAGGAGTTATTTCTGATATGGATTCTTGCGGTACATTCATGGCAGTTTGAATCACTGCACGTTCGGATGCTACTACGATAATTTCATCGTCTCTGTAGTAAAATCCAGGACGTATTCCTGCTGGGTCTCTCAGCACAAAGGCATCTCCATGCCCCATTAATCCACACATAACGTATCCTCCATCCCACTTTTTAGCTGAATTTACAAGCACATCTTTTACGTCAATGTGTTTGGCTAAAAATTTAGACATTTCTTGTTTGTTTGGATAGTCATCTTTATTCGCGTGATAGAGCTTATTATTTTCTTCGTCTAAAAAGTGTCCAATTTTTTCGAGAATGGTTACGGTATCTGATTTTTCTTTTGGATGCTGACCCAAGTCTATTAATTGATTGAACAATTCATCAACATTGGTCATGTTAAAATTCCCTGCCAACACCAAGTTTCTCGTCATCCAATTGTTCTGGCGCAAGAATGGGTGACATTGCTCTATACTGTTTCCTCCGTAAGTGCCGTAGCGAAGGTGGCCTAAAAAGAGTTCACCAGAAAAGGCTGCATTTTCTTTCAACCATTGAACATCTTGAAGTTTTTCTGGGCTCGTTTTTTCGATGTCCTCAAACTTCTTGTTGATGTATTGGAAAACGTTTTGGACCGAATTTGGTTTGTTTGATCGGTATCTGCTTATGTATCTTTTACCGGGCTCTAAGTCAAGTTTTATATTCGCTAATCCAGCTCCATCTTGGCCTCTATTTACCTGTTTCTGCATCAGTAGATACATCTTATTCAAGGCATAAAGAGAGGTGTTGTATTTTTTCTGATAATATTCTAATGGTTTTAGCAACCGTATCATCGCTATACCACACTCATGTTTTAGCTCGTCGCTCATAATCTGGACTCTAATTTTGAAGTTGCAATGTACATAAAGTTTAGTGATAATCGGCTCTAAAACTTATCGAGAAACCCCTTAAACTCGCCTTTTATACAGCCATAATTTGTTTCGTAGTTTTTTATTGTGATTAAAAAAAGTTGTATAATTGCAAAGGATTATGAAAAACAACAAAGCAAATAACTCATGGTGGATTCGATTTAGATAATCGGAGAAGCTCTGTTATGTATTAATCATATAAAAAGACTCGCTTCTCGCGGGTCTTTTTTTTGCTTAAACAAACATTGTATTTTCGTAAAATAGTAACTTAAAATACTGAAAAGCATACTGAATAGGGTTGTGAATTAGATTTCAATTATTTAGCCCGTTGAGTAATTTCACATTCACCAAAGTCAGCTTAACGACTTTTTATGTACGATGATGAAGAAACAAAAGATTTATAGCAACTGTATCAAGGTTTTAGCCGATACGATAACGCCCGTGGGAGCTTACTTGAAAATGAGAGATCATTATCCGAATGCGCTCTTACTAGAAAGTTCTGACTACCACAGTAAAGAAGACAGCTTTAGCTTTATTTGTCTTCAGCCTATGGCTGGTTTTGAAGCGAAAGATAAGAATTACAGTATCTCAAACTTAGACGCTTCTGTAGAGCACTTTGAAGTGAGTGCTAAGAATGAAATGACGGGCGTATTTAAAAATTTTCTAGCCCAGTTTGAAGAAGTTGAAAGCGAAAACCCTATTGGTATTTGTGGACTTTTTGGGTACACTTCATTTGAGGCTGTCCAGTACTTTGAAGATATTGATTTAAGACCTAAGGAAGATGCTCACAAGGACAATCCAGATATGAAATATCAACTTTTTAGATATGTCTTGGCGATTGACCACTTTAAGAATCAACTTTACATACTTAAGTACGGAACCTCTCCAATAAGTTCTGATGATACAGACTTTAAGAAACTATATTCTCAACTTAAAGTTGAGCGTACAGAACAATTCAAGTTTTCAAAGTCAGGAGCGGAAGTCAGTAATCTGACAGATGATGAGTACGAGAATGCGGTTTCAAAAGGTATGGACCACTGTCGACGAGGAGATGTTTTCCAGGTCGTATTATCTAGAGAATTTAAGCAAGGATTTAAGGGGGATGAATTCAATGTATATCGAAGTATTCGAAGCATCAATCCATCTCCTTACTTATTCTTTTTCGACTACGGGAATTTCAAGCTTTTTGGATCTTCACCGGAGTTGCAAATTTCTGTAAGAGACAATGAAGCTGTTATTGCACCCATAGCAGGTACTGTTAGGAGAAGTGGTAATGCGAAAGATGACTTGCGCTTGGCGCAAGAAATGAGAGAGAATCCAAAAGAGATTTCAGAGCACATCATGCTGGTTGACTTGGCAAGAAACGATTTAAGTCGAAGTGCAGATGATGTCAAGGTCGATGAGTATGCAGAAACACAATACTACTCTCATGTAATTCACATGGTAAGTAAAGTGAGTGGTAAGCTTCTTGAAGGTAAAAGCAGCTTAGATTTGTATTTTGATACTTTCCCAGCTGGGACACTGTCTGGCGCTCCTAAATACAGAGCACTACAAATCATCGATGAAAATGAGCCTAGTAAAAGAAACTTTTACGGTGGAGCTATTGGATACTTTGGTTTTGACGGCAGTGTAAATCACGCGATAGTCATCCGATCCATCCTTAGTAAAAACAACATGCTTACTTATCAGGCAGGTGCAGGAATTGTGGTGGGAAGCACGCCTCAAGGTGAACGAAAAGAAATTGATAACAAGGTGGCGGCTATACGACGTGCCATCATAAACGCAGTTGAAATATGAAACTTTTAGTTCTTGATAATTACGATAGTTTCACCTATAATTTGGTGCATATGTTTCGTAGTATGAACATCGAACACGAGGTCTACAGGAATGATAAAATCACTGCAGAAGAGGCTTTAGGATTTGATTTGATCATCTTGTCTCCGGGTCCTGGGATTCCATCTGAGGCAGGTAATATGGCCGAGATAATTGCTGCTTGCGCAGGTAAAAAACCAATCTTAGGTATATGTTTAGGTCATCAAGCCATAGCGGAGTACTTAGGTGGGAAACTCAATAATATGTCTACGGTTTATCACGGTGTAAAAAGTGAGATATCCATTACATCTGATGAAGAAATTTTTGAAGGAATTCCAGAGAAAATTGAGGTGGGGAGATATCACTCTTGGGAGGTTATTCGTGAAAGTTTGCCCGAAAATGTAATAGTTAATGCAGAAGACGAACACGGTGGTGTAATGTCTTTGTCAGAGCCATCTAAAAAGATGTATGGCATACAATTTCATCCAGAGAGTGTTATGACAGAGCATGGCGGTCAGATGATGCGAAACTTTCTTAAAATTGCTCAGTCATGAAAGATTTATTAGAACATCTGTTTGAACACAACACCTTAAGTTGTGATGAGGCAAAAGAAACGCTAACCAAAATTTCGAAAGGAGATTTTAATGCGTACCAAATTAGCTCCTTTTTAACGGTATTCCGAATGCGAGGAATTACGGTTCAAGAACTTAAAGGTTTTCGAGATGCGCTCAGAAGTTTGTGTAAACGTGTAGACTTGGACGCCTATTCTCCTATTGATCTTTGTGGTACCGGAGGGGATGGAAAAGATACCTTTAACATCAGTACGCTCTCTTCCTTTGTTGCGGCAGGTGCAGGAGCCAAAGTGGCGAAGCATGGTAATTACGGTGTTAGCTCTTCCTGCGGTTCCTCAAATGTTTTAGAACATCTTGGATTCCAATTCACGAATGATGCAGAGAAAATAGAACAACAAATTGACCAAGCAGGAATTTGTTTTCTTCATGCTCCTTTATTTCATCCAGCAATGAAAGAGGTAGCCCCTATTCGGAGGAATCTAGGTGTAAGAACTTTTTTTAACATGCTTGGGCCTATGGTAAATCCAGCTTTCCCAAAAGGACAACTTGTAGGTGTTTTTTCTCTCGAGCTTCAGCGGTACTATAAATATTTGTACGAAGAAAGTGATATTGAATATAGAATTGTTCACTCTTTGGATGGTTATGATGAGATTAGTTTGACCGGAGATGTAAAGGTAATCAGCCCAGAAAAAGAAGAGCTTTTGAGCCCGCATCATTTGTTTGAAAAGCAGCTAGACGCTTCAGCGATAAGTGGAGGGAATACTGTAGAATCTTCGGCTAAAATTTTCATTGACATTCTTGAAGGTAAAGGAACTGCAGCACAGAATGCAGTAGTTGTTGCTAATTCAAGCATGGCAATTCATTCAGCTTTCCCAAGCAAAACAAGAGAAGAATGCCGAGAAATGGCTATTGAATCTCTACAAACCGGAAAGGCTTACAACGCATTTAAAACGCTACTTTCCCTATGAGTATTTTAGAAGAAATATTAGATCATAAATTACAAGAGGTAAAAGAACAGCGAAAAAAAGTTTCGGAAAAGTCTCTTGAGAGGGGGCTGTACTTTGAGAAGCCTATTGTTTCCATGAGTGCACATCTTAAAAGAGAGGATAAAATAGGAATTATATCTGAAATTAAGAGGAGTTCTCCTAGTGAGGGTTCTATCAATAATCAGATTGATGTAGAGCAATTAAGCACGGGATACATACAAGCAGGAGCCTCTGCTCTTTCTGTGTTGAGTGACCATAAATATTTTGGAGGGACTCTTGATGATGTACTCACAGCTCGAAAGTTTAATAACTGTCCCATACTACGAAAAGAATTTATTATTGACGAGTACCAACTTTTGGAAGCCAGAAGTGTGGGTGCAGATTGTATTCTTCTGATTGCTGCAGCATTGCCTGAAAAGAGATGTAATGAACTGGCCGATTTTGCAAAAAGTATTGGGCTGGAAGTCCTTTTGGAAGTTCATAACAAACAAGAGATAGAGCGTCATATTTCTGCTTCTGTTGACGTGGTAGGTGTTAATAACCGAAACCTACACAATTTTACCACGAGCATTCAAACGAGCATTGAACTGTCTGAATACATCCCGGATGAATTCGTTAAGATTAGTGAAAGTGGAATTACGAAAGCCGAGCACATTGTCGAATTAAAAAAGTACGGCTTCGAAGGCTTCTTGATTGGAACTCACTTTATGAATCACAAACAACCCAATATGGCTTGTGCCAAGTTGATTGAGGAAGTGAAAAAACTTGAGCAGCAATGAAAATTAAAGTTTGCGGGATGAAAGACCCTCAAAACATTAATGAGGTAGCTTCCCTGGCTCCCGATTTTTTAGGCTTTATATTTTACAAAAAGTCGGCACGCTATGTTGATGAAGAAATAGTACGTAAAACCCTTAATCAGTTGCCTTCTAACATTGCTCGTGTTGGAGTTTTTGTCGATGAAACGGTAGAAAAAGTGATGGAAATTTGCAATCGTTTGGGTTTGTCACATGCCCAGTTACACGGTAAAGAATCTCCTGAGTATTGCACTCAGATTCAGAAAGCAGGCATATCTGTGATTAAAGTTTTTCACATGGGTGAAACCTTTGATCTTGACCAGATAAAACCCTATGAGAATTGCGCTGATCTTTTACTCTTTGATACCAAAACCAAAGGTTATGGGGGTAGTGGAAAACATTTCGATTGGAATTTACTTAACACCTACACCTCAGCGATCCCTTTTTTATTGAGTGGTGGAATTTCTGCGGAGGATATTTCGAAAATAAAAGAATTACAGATTCCACAATTATTGGGAATCGATGTGAATAGTCGCGTGGAAATTTCCCCGGGGAATAAGGATCTTAATAAGGTAAAAGAACTCATACTTAAAACCAGAGAAGGATGAAATATGATGTAAATGAACAAGGATTTTATGGTGATTTTGGGGGTGCTTTCATTCCTGAAATGCTATACCCAAATATCCAGGAATTAAAAAGTTCTTATCGGAAAATACTTAACGATGATGCCTTTAAAAAGGAGCTTGCTAGCTTACTAAAGGACTATGTCGGCAGACCCACTCCCTTGTATTTTGCCAAGCGACTAAGTGAACACTACGGTGCAAATATTTATTTGAAACGTGAAGACTTATGTCATACCGGCGCACACAAGATCAATAATACCCTTGGGCAGGTGCTTTTGGCACAACGACTTAATAAGTCGAGAATTATTGCTGAAACAGGAGCCGGCCAACACGGAGTTGCAACTGCAACTGCTTGCGCTTTGATGGGCTTAGAGTGTATTGTTTACATGGGAGCAAAAGATATTGAACGACAAGCTCCCAATGTGTCTCGCATGAAAATGTTGGGCGCTGAAGTTCGCTCCGTTCACAGTGGAAGTAAAACGTTAAAAGACGCTACGAATGAAGCCATTCGGGATTGGATAAATAATCAGGAGGATACCCATTACATTATTGGTTCTGTGGTTGGTCCTGATCCCTATCCAGATCTGGTAACACAGTTGCAAGCCATTATTTCGGAGGAGATCAAAAAACAGATGGATGGCCTGCCTACACATGTTGTTGCTTGTGTGGGTGGTGGTAGTAATGCCATTGGAGCTTTTTATCATTTTCTGGAAGATGAAACGGTAAAACTTATTGGAGTAGAAGCGGGAGGTTTAGGTATTAAAACAGACAAGTCGGCAGCGACACTTGCTTTGGGAAGTCGTGGAGTGCTTCACGCTTCTATGAGTTATCTGATGCAAACGAGTGATGGCCAGGTCATCGAACCTCACAGTATTTCTGCAGGTCTCGATTATCCGGGAATAGGACCTTTACACGCTCATTTACATGATTGTAAGCGCGTTCTTTATTCCAATGTTACCGATCAGGAAGCCCTAGAAGCAGCAAACAGATTAATGCAATTAGAAGGCATCATTCCGGCATTAGAATCTTCTCATGCCTTGGCTTACCTTGAGAAAATGACCTTCAATTCGACGGATAAAATTGTGATTAACCTTAGTGGTCGTGGTGACAAAGATATGAGCACTTACATAAATGCAGCGACCTGATGAGTACCTTAAAAAAAGTATTAGAAACAAAAAAAGAGGGTCTTCTGAACATCTATTGTACAGCAGGTTACCCGGAATTGAATGATCTGCCGACCATTGTTAATGCCTTGCATGACGCCGGTGTAGATATGGTGGAAATAGGAATCCCTTACTCTGATCCTATTGCAGATGGAGAGACCATTCAAAAAAGTAATGCAGTTGCCCTAAAAAATGGCATTACCATTGATTTGATTTTTGAGCAACTCAAAGAATGTACTCCTGACATACCTAAAGTTGTTATGACGTATTTTAATCCTGTTTTCAAATACGGTTTGGAGCATTTTTGTCAGCAATGTCAAAAAGTGGGTGTCGACGGAATTATCATTCCCGATCTGCCTATAGGTTTGTATCAGGCTTCTTATGAAGAGATGTTCAAAAATTATGGTTTAAGTCCTATTTTCTTGATAACTCCACAAACGAGTAAGGACCGCTTACAGTTGATTGATGATTTAAGCAGTGCTTTTATTTATGCTGTAAGTAGTTCTAGTACGACAGGGAAGGCTACCGGTGGACTTAGTGATGGGAATACCTACTTGTCTGGATTGAAAGACTTAGGGCTTAAACACCCTATACTTGTTGGGTTTAATATCAGCACTTCAGATGACCTTGCCCTAGTTCAAAAGCATGCACACGGTGGGATTATTGGTAGTGAATTCATTAAATACTTAAGTGACAAGCCTTCTCCGGAAGTTGCCGCTCAGCAATTTGTTAAAGAGATTACGAAAGGTTAAATTTATAGGTATCGTACTAATTCCATGAGTCTTGCGTTTTCAACGAAAGGCTTATAAAGATTAATTAATGAAGAAGTTTGTCTATCTCTTTTTTGTAGTATGTCAATTGAATCTTTTCGCTCAAGATTGTGAATTGCCAGCTCCATATACAAAGGGCAGTACTGGCGATAATATGACTATGATGTTGACCAGTGTATTTATCAACTCTTTTAAAGACTTATACACTAGCGACAACCCATACATTGTTGCTTTAAGTAGTGAAGATGTTGTGGTGGGTTCGTGTTCTGTTAAACTCGATGATTTAATGAATGGTATGCAATCCATTGCAGTTTGGGGAGATGATGTGTATACCCCAGAAGTAGACGGAGCACTCGGGGATGAAACGATAACACTTAAACTGGTTGATGGTACATTTGTATTTGATTTAATTACGGCTCCAATCACCTACATGTCAAATGATTTAGTCAAAATCGAGTCATCGATTATTTTAAATTTTGATTGTGAGGGAGCCATAAAAGGATGTTCAAATCCTACAGCTTGTAATTTTGATTCATCAGTGACCGAAGACGACGGAAGTTGTGCATATCCACAACAATATTACGATTGCAGTGATCAATGTTTGAGTGATACTGACGGAGATGGTATTTGTGACGAATTGGAAATCGTTGGATGTACAGAGCCAATGGCTTGTAACTATGAGCCAACAGCCACAGATGAAGGTAGTTGCGAGTATTTTGGAATAGATAGTTGTAATGTGAGTTTGATGGAAATTAATCGCCCTGACTTTATGTTGTACCCCAACCCAGGCACCGACCGAATAAACATTCAAAGTGCCAATAAACAGGAGCGTTTAGAAATTTCAATGACAAGTATTTTGGGGGCTAAACTATTCCATAGGTCACTAAAAGATATTCAGCCTACCGATCTTATTGAGATAAACCTTCCGAGTTTGCCAAGTGGCATCTATATGGTAACACTATCCTCTACCTCTGAAGTGAGAAGTATTCAATGGGTAAAGAAATAGTCTAGTTTTTTAATCATTTTCATCTTCATTGTCAAGTTAGAGTTCCCGTGAAACTTGAATCTTAGCCTTACCTGTAATTCGTTGCATATCTGCTTGTATTAACTTAAATTTGTCGGTTTACGAAGGCAAATTCTTTGCCTAAAGTAGTCGCACTAATTGATGCTTACAGAAATGAAGAAATACCCGGAATATAAAGGCTTGAACCTACCTAATGTTGCCGCAGAAGTTTTAGCGGATTGGGGTCGTGATAAAATTTTTGAGAAAAGTATTGCATCTCGTGAGGGGAACACACCCTATGTGTTTTTCGAAGGCCCCCCATCGGCCAATGGGATGCCTGGTATCCACCATGTGATGGCAAGAACGATCAAAGATATTTTTTGCCGTTACCAAACCCTTAAAGGGTTTCAGGTGAAGCGTAAAGCTGGTTGGGATACCCACGGCTTGCCGGTAGAATTAGGTGTTGAAAAAGAATTGGGGATCTCTAAAGAAGACATCGGGAATAAAATTTCTGTTGACGAGTACAATAAAGCCTGTCGCGAAACCGTAATGCGCTACACAGATGTGTGGAATAAGCTGACCGAACAAATGGGGTATTGGGTGGATATGGATGACCCGTACATCACCTACGAGAGTAAGTATATGGAATCCGTGTGGTATTTGCTTTCTGAGCTTTACAACAAAGATTTAATTTACAAAGGCTACACCATTCAGCCTTATTCTCCAGCAGCCGGAACAGGATTGAGCTCGCATGAGTTGAATCAGCCGGGTTGCTACCGCGATGTTAAAGACACTTCCGCAGTTGCCCTTTTTAAAGCTAAAAAGGAAACCCTTACTTCGGATGTATTAAAAGCCGTTGAAGGTGATGTTCAGTTTATAGCCTGGACGACCACACCTTGGACGCTTCCATCTAATACAGCTTTATGTGTAGGGCCTAAAATAGATTACGTATTGGTGAAAACATTCAACCAATACTCAGGAAACGCTATGAATATTGTCCTAGCCAAGGCTCTAGTGGGGAAGCAACTTTCTGGAAAATACGTTGAGGTTGAGTCTGCTGAGGAACTTGAAGCCTACGAATTCGGAGCTAAGAAAATACCTTTCGTTGTTGAGGCTGAAATTAAAGGATCTGACTTAGTTGGAACGTATTACGAACAGCTACTCCCTTACGTACAACCCCATGAAGACGCCGAAAAGGCATTTCAGGTAATTTCGGGGGACTTTGTGACCACTGAAGATGGTACGGGTATTGTTCACATTGCGCCAACTTTTGGTGCCGACGATGCCTTGGTTGCCAAGAATTTTGGGGTTCCGGGGATGTTGGTTCTCGATGAAAATGGCAACCCACGTCCGCTTGTAGATTTACAGGGTAAATTTGTGCCCGAAATGGGTGAGTTGGCAGGAAAATATGTCAAGAATGAATACTATGCAGACGGAGAGGCTCCCGATAAATCAGCAGATGTAGAAATTGCCATTAAACTGAAAGAAGAAGATAAAGCCTTTAAGGTTGAAAAATACGAACACTCATATCCACACTGTTGGAGAACAGATAAACCGGTATTGTATTACCCGTTAGACTCCTGGTTTATCAAGTCTACAGCCATGAAGGATAGAATGATTGAACTCAACAAAACCATCAACTGGAAGCCTGAGTCTACAGGTACTGGACGATTTGGTAATTGGCTAGAGAACTTAAACGATTGGAACTTATCGCGCTCCCGTTACTGGGGCGTCCCAATTCCTATTTGGTCTACCGAAGAAGGAGATGAGCGCATTTGTATCGGTTCTGCAGAAGAACTTTACAAGGAATGTGAAAAGGCTGTTTCCGTAGGGATTATGGAGAGTAATCCCATTGCAGATTTTGAGCCGGGCAATATGTCGAAAGAGAATTACGATAAGATCGACTTACATAAAAACTACGTAGACGAAATTGTATTGGTTTCTCCAAATGGAAAACCCATGCACAGGGAATCTGACCTAATTGATGTTTGGTTCGATTCCGGTTCTATGCCTTATGCGCAGTGGCATTATCCATTTGAGAATAAAGAATTGATCGATGAGCAAACTTCTTATCCGGCAGACTTTATTGCTGAGGGCGTCGACCAAACCCGTGGCTGGTTCTTTACCCTTCATGCCATTGCAACCATGTGCTTTGATTCTGTGGCCTATAAAAATGTAGTCTCAAACGGTTTGGTACTCGATAAGAATGGACAAAAAATGTCTAAGAGGTTAGGGAATGCGGTAGATCCTTTTGAAACCTTAAACCAATACGGACCGGATGCCACACGATGGTATATGATAACTAATGCACAACCATGGGATAATCTAAAGTTTGACTTAGATGGGATTACAGAGGTTCAAAGAAAGTTTTTCGGCACACTTTACAACACCTACTCATTCTTTAGCCTATATGCAAATATCGACGGCTTTACCTACGCGGAAGCCGATATCTCGATGGAAGAGCGTCCAGAAATAGACCGTTGGATTTTATCAGAATTAAATACTTTGATGAAAGCGGTGGACAAAGCTTATGGAGATTACGAACCGACCCGTGCAGGACGTCTTTTACAAGACTTTGTAACAGAAAATTTAAGCAACTGGTATGTTCGTTTGTGTCGTCGTCGTTTCTGGAAGGGAGACTACGCTCAGGATAAAATATCGGCTTACCAAACCTTGTTTACTTGTTTGGTAAACTTGGCTAAAATGTCTTCACCTATTGCCCCATTCTTTTCCGATCGGTTGTATCAGGATTTGATGAATGCTACTGAACTTTCAACCGAAGAATCGGTTCACCTAGCCTTATTCCCAACAGCAGAAGAAGCCTCAATTGATTCTGACTTGGAGAAACGAATGCAAATGGCACAAAACATCACTTCGATGGTTCTTTCGCTCCGTAAAAAAGAAAAACTACGCGTTCGGCAGCCTTTGCAAAAAATCATGATTCCCGCATCTGACGGTGCTGTGAAGGCACAAATCAATGCTGTGAAAGATTTGGTACTTTCTGAGGTAAATGTCAAGGAATTGGAGTTTATGTCTGAAGACTCAAACGTTCTTGTAAAAGAAATCAAAGCGAATTTCAAGGCTTTAGGTCCAAAATATGGAAAGCAAATGAAAGCCATTGCCGCCGCTATCTCCGGTTTTGAGCAAGCGGACATCAATCTTCTTGAAAAAGAGGGATCTTATACTTTAGCGATAGACGGTTCTGATTTGGTTATAGCACCTGAAGATGTCTTTATCAGCTCACAAGATATTCCAGGCCTATTGGTGGCAAATAACAAAGGCACAACGGTTGCGTTAGACATCACCATGAATGAGGCTTTACTAGAAGAAGGAATTGCGAGAGAGCTCGTAAACCGAATTCAAAATATGCGTAAAGATGCAGGTCTAGAAGTTACAGATCGAATCAAGTTAAGCATTACGCAAAATGAAAAAGTTGAATCAGCGATCGTTTCCAACAAAAGTTACATATGTGGTGAAACCCTTGCCGATGATATACTTATCTGCAAAAATGAGCCAAAAAATGCAACAGCCGTTGAATTTGATGACATAAAAACCTATATTGCCTTAACAAAATAATATATCAATTGTTCAAAATTATTAGGTGATGGTAGAGATAAGTAAGAGATATTCAGATAATGATTTGACTGAGTTTAAAGCTTTAATATTAGAGAAGATTCAATCTGCCGATAAAGATTTAAAACGTTTAAGAGATTCGATTACCCAGGGGGCAGGAAATGGTACAAATGATACTTACTCGGCATTTAAAGCCTTTGAAGAGGGCTCTGAGACACTATCCAAAGAATCAAACTCTCTATTGGCGCAACGACAAGAGAAGTTCATACGGGATTTAAAAAATGCACTAATTCGCATCGAAAACAAGACCTATGGAATTTGTAGAGTTACGGGTAAGTTGATCAAAAAAGAGCGTCTTAAATTGGTTCCCCACGCAACTTTAAGTATCGAAGCTAAAGAGATGCAAAACCGAAACAAATAGGTTCTTTGAAAAAATCAATTTGGATTATTCTTGTTGTATTAGTACTAGATCAGGCCTCAAAAATATGGGTTAAAACGCATATGTTCTTGGGGCAGGAATATCAAATATTTGATTGGTTTTACATTCATTTCACAGAAAACAATGGAATGGCTTTTGGGCTTGAGTTTGGAGGTGCCTGGGGTAAGTTAGTACTGAGTTTGTTCCGAATTTTATTTGTAGGCTATTTAATTTCATACTTAGCCAAATTACTCCGAAAAAATACGGATCCTATTCTGATAACCTGTTTTTCATTAGTTCTTGCTGGTGCTATAGGAAATATCTTAGACGGTGCCTTTTACGGCCTGTTATTCTCTGATAGTTATCACCAGTTGGCAAAGTTTCTTCCTGAGTCAGGAGGCTATGCGCCACTCTTTTTTGGTCGTGTTGTAGATATGTTCTATTTCCCCATTTTTAAGGGTTACTTGCCTGAATGGCTTCCTTTTTTTGGTGGGGATTATTTTGTTTTTTTCAGACCTGTATTCAATATTGCCGATGCTGCCATTTCCGTGGGGGTTGGTGTTATGATTCTCTTCCAGAAGCGTGTAATGGCTGCTCTGGAGTAGATTCTTTCAAATTGAAACCGATTCGTGTTACTTATTAATGCATCCTAATAAAAGATAAATATGCCTACCCTCATATCCTACAACGTAAATGGGATTCGTGCCGCTTTAAAAAAAGGATGGGCCGAATGGGCTCGTGCAACAAATGCCGATGTCATAGCATTGCAAGAAACCAAGGCCCAGCCAGACCAATTGGATTTATCTGTTTTTGAAAGTCTAGGGTATCATCATTATTGGTTTTCAGCACAAAAGAAAGGTTACAGTGGAGTTGCACTCTTGTGTAAAGAGAAACCCCTGCACGTAGAATATGGATGTGGTATTGAAGATTATGATTTTGAAGGGCGAGTTATTCGTGCCGATTTCAAGGACTATTCAGTCATTTCCGCGTATTTCCCTTCGGGAACTACAGGAGGGGTTCGACAGGGCTTTAAAATTCGTTTTCTGAACGATTTTCAGAACTACATCAACCATCTTAAAAAAGAAATTCCAAACTTGATTGTTTCAGGAGATTACAATATCTGTCATGAAGCGATAGATATTCATAACCCTGCAACGAATAAAAATACGTCCGGGTTTTTACCTGAAGAGCGGGCATGGGTTACCCAATTTTTAGAAAGTGGTTTTGTAGATAGTTTCAGACACCTCAATAAAGAGCCACATCACTACTCTTGGTGGAGTTATAGGGCAGCTGCAAGAGCTCGAAACAAGGGTTGGAGGATTGACTATCATATGATCAGTGAATCCCTTTTACCTA
>JAQWKY010000090.1 GCA_029247585.1 Flavobacteriales bacterium
CCAATACGCCTGCTACACCGGTACTATTTGCAATACCAAGATTACAGGTGTCTGTTCCCGGACATGCAGTTACATCATGAGTACTGTCAGCCCCCGGCTCTGCAAAACCTAGTCCATCTAACTCACTGTAAAGTACTTTTAGATTCGCCTCTGGGACGAACTTAATTACAAAACCTTGTCCGATAGTAAATCGAATTTCGTCGGAAGCCAAGCGCTCTACAATCTTTGCCAAGGCACGTGCTTGAGTCGTTGTAAAGTCTCCCGTAAGAAGTCTTACATTTACCGCAAAGTAGCCCTCTTGCTTTTGAGCAATCACATTACTTTTAAACCACTTATCGTATGCTTCGGCGTCAACATCTACAGCAACGGCTTCGGTTAAAGGCTCCGGTCTTTTAGTCTCTTCATAAGCCTCGTGATCTATGTGAAAAGTTTTATATTTTAAAGCTTTACGCTCTAACTCTACCAATCTTTGAAACTCTTCAACACCAATCTTTTTCACCAAGTACTTTAAGCGTGCTTTGTTTCTTCGGGCTCTTTCACCGTGTTTGTCAAATACACGTACCAGTGCTTCACTATAAGGAATAATCGCATCTTCCGGAAGGAAATCGTAAACCGACTGAGCTAGGTAAGGCTGAGCACCCAAACCTCCTGCAATTACCACTTTAAATCCGCGTTGCTCTACATTATCAATAATCTTTGTTTTGGCAATAAACCCAATGTCGTGAATGAAGGTGTAAGCGCTGTCTTCTTCGTTTGATGAAAAGGCAATTTTCACCTTACGCCCCATCTCTTGAGAGATAGGGTTTCTCAAGAAGAAATCAAACATAGCGTGTGCGTACGGACTCACATCAAACGGTTCGTTTTTATCGACTCCGGCTAAAGCAGAAGCGGTAATATTTCTTACCGTATTTCCACAAGCTTCACGCAAGGTAACATCATCTTTTTCGAGCTCTGCCCACAGTTGTGGTGTTCTATCCAAACTCACGTAATGAATTTGAATATCTTGACGTGTGGTAATGTGAAGTTTTCCTGTTGAATATTCATCCGCTACGTCGGCAATTCTAAGTAACTGGTTCACTTTTGTCTTTCCGTAAGGAAGCTTAATCCGGATCATTTGCACACCAGATTGACGCTGCCCATAAACCCCTCTAGCCAACCGAAGACTTCTAAACTTATCTTCGTCTAACTTCCCATCTTTAAACAGGTGGATTTTTCTTTCCAGCTCAATAATATCCTTTTCTACTATGGGATTTTCAATTTCAGTTCTAAAACTTTGCATGCTATTTGGGGGTTTAGTGTTTTTGGGTATAAAAAAAAACCTTTCGATGAGGAAAGGCTTTGTATATCTATGATTTCTTGTTTGTCATGAGCATATATCTAACCTTTCGTTTTGTGTACAACAACACATTACATAACAGGCACAACAATTCATCATTGCGTTGTTCTGGTTAGTGTATGTATTTGAATTTTTCATGCTGTTGGTTTGTATGGGTAATTTTGAGTCTGCTTAAATGAAGGTTCACCTTAGCAACAACAGCAAGCTGCCTGTGTGGATACACAAGCTGATCTAGAAAGATCATTCGATAGGGCTAAAAAAGTAACTTTGTTCATCACTTTTAGGGTCTGTAAAGAATTGTTAAAAACTTTTTGTAAATATACAACCATAATCGACTATAAAACAAACTATTTTTTGATTATTTTAAAATAAATCGCCTAACCGCACTGTAAGAGGCGCCATTTGCTTGTGGGAAATTCTTATTCACACGCCCTAAATATTAGAAACTTAACAACAAATACATATATGGAGTTAATTCAATAATATTGTTTATATTTAATAGATGATATAATTAAATTTTCGATGAACTATTTATGGGTAATACTGTTGTTTGCAAGTCCTTTGAATGCCCAATTTGCAGATGATTTTTCTGATGGCAATTTCAAAAAAAACCCGCCCTGGCAAGGCATAGAAGAACATTTTGAGATAGATGATAAAAACAGATTGCACTTAAATGCGCCCAGAGAAAGTGGGGCTTCCTACTTAAGGACAAAGACTGAGCTGTTAGAAAATGCCTCATGGGAAATGTCCCTGACATTAGAGTTCAATCCCTCCTCATCAAACTATGTAGACTGGTATTTAATGGCGAATGATTCGGTGTTAAAGAATTCCACAAAAGCCTATTTTGTTCGAATTGGAGGTGCTCTGGACGAGGTTTCACTTTACCGTAAAACCAACGAAGAAGAAATTAAACTTATTGATGGCTTGAATAAGCGCATTGATAGCAATCCTGTGAATCTGCGCCTAAAAGCCACACAAACCCTAGATGGGCACTGGAGTTTATGGATAGATGCATTGGAGGGAAAGGGCTGGGTTTTGGAAGGTGATGTAAGAGACTTTGAAGTTCGTGAAACGAGTTACTCAGGCGTCCATTGTGTATACACTTCCACGCGTAGTAATCGATTTTATTTTGATGATTTTATCCTTGAGGGCACGCTCTTCATAGATAGCATTCCTCCGAAACTAATTGCATCTTCAATCGTAAAAGAAAATACAATCCAACTGAATTTTGATGCTGAAGATCTTAGTCTTCCCTCTTTGAGTCACTACAAATTAACCCCCCAATCAGTACGACCCAAACAAGTTCTACAAACCGGAACTAAAATAATCCTCATCTTTGAAAATGCACTTCCAAGTAACGAGCATTTTCAACTCAAAATAAGCGGTATATCAGACACTTTGGGCAATCTAATGGCAGATACACTTCTCAACTTTTACAGACAGAAACATCAACAATTCGACCTCGTCATACATGAGATCATGATGAATCCAGAGCCTACTGTTCAATTGCCAAACGTGGAATATATTGAACTCTTCAATCGTGCTAATTATGCGCTAAATATCAAAGGTTGGCAAGTAAAAACAAATAGCTCGGTACGGACAATTCCGGAGGTTACTCTCGAAGCTAATGAATACCTCCTACTGATGAACCCGGAAGATTTGTATGCTTTTAACAATGCTTTAAAACGCCCTCTGAGCCCATGGGTATACTTAGGCAACACCGAAGGCTATATAGGCCTTTTGGACGAGAAAGGGGCAATCATCCACGAGGTCCAATACCATAAATCATGGATTCAAAACTCGAATAAAGAACGAGGGGGTTGGTCACTAGAAATGATTGACCCAAAGCATTACTGTGCTGGAAAAAACAATTGGGGGGCCTGTAAAAACCAAGTCGGCGGAACACCTGGATATTCAAACAGTATAGAAGAAAATAAACTCGATAGTAACCGTGTACATATTAAAGCGATTGAAGTCATTCAGCAAAATGAAATACAATTTAACTGGTCAGAAAATCTGTACGACTCGACACTTTTCAAAATCGACTACACCTACTTTCATCCCGAAATTAGTGTTCATAGCATCCACCATATGAGGAACAAAACCTTTGTTGAATTTACAGACAATTTGGAAGAAGGGAAAAGCTATTTATTTAACCCAAGTAAACTCAAAGACTGCTACAACAATGAAATAGGGCAACACGAACTAGAATTTATAAAAGGGGCCTGGCCCAAAGTAGGCTCCATTTACCTCAATGAATTATTGTTTAACCCCAAGGTAGGAGGTTATGACTATGTGGAACTTTACAACGCCTCAGAAGAATACGTGGACCTTTCCAAACTTTACCTTGGAAATTACGACAGCCTTTTTAATGACATTACAAATACAGAGCGCATCAGCTTAAGGCCCATCAACTTTCCGCCAAAGGCCTACCTTGCTTTGTGTGAAAGCAAAGATTGGATTGAATCAAATTACAAAACAAATGAGCATCTGTTTTTTCTTGAGGTCGATCAGCTTCCGAACCTCCCTAATAAAAAAGGAAGTATCGCCTTGAGTAATCTGGCTTATGAAATTATCGACAAGTATTCCTACCATGAAGACAGTCATTTCTCTCGATTAGAGTCCGTAAAAGGGGTTGCTCTTGAAAGGTTAAATCCTTCGTCAGAAGAATGGTTCTCGGCATCATCGACTGAAAATTACGGCACTCCCGGTAGAAAAAACTCACAATTCACTTACTCAGTGCCGAGCAAAACAAAATTAGAAATCGTACCCGACGTTTTTACCCCCAATTTGGATGGCAAAGAAGACTTCACAAACATCACATTAGTGCCAAAAAATCCGGTGAAGACAAACATCCGTATTTACAATAAAAAAGGATTAGAAGTCCGAAAAATCTGTCAATCGGAATTGATCACTCAGAAAACAAGCTGGATTTGGGATGGGTTGGACGAAGAGAGTCTCGACCTACCGATGGGCATTTATATGATTGTTGTTGAATTGTGGGCATCGAAAGGCAAGCCCGAGTATTTAAAGCACCCTGTAGTTATACATTACTAAAAAGCGACCCAAAAAAAAGAAAACAAAAAAAGGGCAAGCTACTTAAATCACAGTGCTCAACCCTCTACCCTTGCTGCGTTCCCGCCCTGGGGGAATTCGAGGGGAGCGACTTGTCTAAGACTTGCCCCGCGCAAAGATACGATTCTTTGGATTTTGACGACCTAAACTTTGGAAATTTTATCGGCCTTGGCAAGCAATAAAAAATCCCTTTTCCGATTCGGAAAAGGGATTGAATGTATCATCTCAAAAATAAGCTTAACACTTAGCTAAATTGTGACGTATGCTTACGGATTGATCGATGATGTCTCGAACGGCATCTATGGGCACCCGTTCTTGTTCCATACTGTCTCTGTGGCGAATGGTCACACAATTGTCCTTTGCCGAATCATTATCCACCGTAATACAGAAAGGAGTTCCATTCGCATCTTGCCGACGATAACGGCGTCCAATAGAATCTTTTTCTTCAATCACACAATTGAATTCTAATTTCAATTCATCGTATAATTTTCGAGCCAATTCCGGAAGGCCGTCCTTTTTTGTCAAGGGTAAAATAGCCGCCTTTACCGGAGCTAAAACTGGAGGTAAAGCCAACACAACTCGCGTATCGTTGTCACCTACTGTTTCCTCACGGTATGCATTGCACATGGTCAATAAGAACATTCGGTCCACACCAATAGAGGTTTCAACCACATAAGGGGTGTAACTTTCATTGATTTCAGGATCGAAATACTGAACCTTTCTACCTGAGTATTCCTGATGCGCTTTTAGATCGAAGTCGGTACGTGAGTGTATGCCTTCTACCTCTTTAAATCCAAATGGGAATTGGTATTCTATATCGGCGGCGGCGTTGGCATAATGCGCCAACTTCTCGTGATCGTGAAAACGGTATTTCTCCGCTTCCACCCCTAAAGATAAATGCCATTTATGGCGTGCCTCTTTCCAATGCTCGTACCATTTCATTTCTTCACCAGGGCGAACAAAAAATTGCATTTCCATTTGCTCAAATTCACGCATGCGGAAGATAAACTGACGCGCCACAATTTCGTTACGGAACGCCTTACCAATTTGTGCAATACCAAACGGGACTTTCATACGTGCCGTTTTCTGAACATTCAAAAAGTTCACAAAAATCCCCTGCGCCGTTTCCGGACGCAGCCACAGATCACTCGAACCATCGGCGGTAGCACCCATTTTAGTTCCAAACATCAGATTAAACTGACGAACATCGGTCCAATTAGCGGTCCCGGAGATCGGGCATTTTATTTCTAACTCTTCAATCAGCGCTTTTACATCTTCCAAATCTTCTTTTTCTAAGCTTCCATTCAGACGCTTGGAAATAGCCGCCATCTTTTCCTTGTAACCCAAAACTCTTGGATTCGTTTCTAAAAACTGAGCCTTATCAAAAGCCTCACCAAAACGCTTGGCAGCCTTCTTTACTTCTTTGGCAATTTTACCTTCAATCTTTGCGATGAAATCCTCTACCAAAACGTCTGCTCTATAGCGCTTCTTGGAATCCTTGTTGTCTATCAAGGGATCATTAAATGCGTCTACGTGTCCTGAAGCTTTCCAAATCGTAGGGTGCATGAAAATTGCAGAATCGATGCCGACAATGTTTTCATTCATCTTCACCATAGATGCCCACCAATATTCCTTGATGTTTTTCTTGAGCTCTGATCCGTTTGATCCGTAGTCATAAACAGCTGCTAAACCATCGTATAATTCACTCGATTGAAAAACGTATCCGTACTCCTTAGAGTGCGCGATTACTTTCTTAAAAATGTCTTGTTGATTTGCCATAGCTGCAAAAGTAATAAATAGTATGATATGACCGAGAGGTGTTTGGCTAAGTTCATGGATTAACACCAGGCCCTGATAAAACAATACCTCAGAAAGGTTCGGTCAAGACGAAAAGATTATTTTTTACGATCGATGACGTATTTTATAAGCGCTTGTAAAGAGGTTTTGGCCTCGGAATCAGGCATCTCAGAAATGATTTCTACAGCCTTTGCTTGATAAGCATACATCTTTTCCTCAGCGTATTTTAGCCCTCCACTTTGGCGAACGAAATCAATGACTTCCTTTACTTTTTTCGGATTGTTGTGATGTCTTTTGATGATATTGATGATCTGCCTACGTGTACTTTTATCACATTGCTGAAGTGCAAAAATAAGGGGCAAGGTCATCTTTTGTTCCTTAATATCGATCCCCACAGGCTTACCAATCAGTCCTTGTTTTTGGTAGTCAAAAAGGTCGTCTTTAATTTGGAAGGCAATTCCAATCGCCTCACCAAAATCCCACATCTTTTGAATTTGTTCTTCATCTTTTGTTACGGAAGAACATCCGACAGCACAACAAGCAGCGATCAATGAGGCGGTTTTCTTACGAATAATTTCATAGTAAACCTCTTCAACAATATCCAATCGTCTGGCTTTCTCAATCTGTAATAATTCTCCCTCACTCATTTCTTCAACTGCACGAGAAGTAAGCTTTAGAAGGTGAAAGTCTTCATTTTTTACCGCCAGTAATAAGCCTTTGGAGAGTAAAAAGTCGCCAACCAAAACAGCGATCTTATTTTTCCATAGCGCATTGATCGAAAAAAATCCGCGACGCATATTGGCATCATCAACAACATCATCATGAACTAAGGTTGCCGTATGTAAAAGCTCGATCATTGAGGCTCCACGAAAAGTACTCTCATTCATCTCGCCACATAATTTAGCAGATAGAAAAACAAACATCGGTCGCATTTGTTTCCCCTTACGCTTTACGATGTAATTTGTGATCTTATCCAATAAAGGCGTTTTACTCGCCATCGAAGCTTTGAACTTGGACTCAAAAGAGTCCATTTCATTTTTTATTGGAGCTTTTATTTGATCGATAACCGACATGAAGGCCAAATGTAATAATAATTGTCCTTTTGACTTCGTGTAAAATAAATTATTGGTGGGCTTATGGATGAAAAAATTACGTAAATTACAGAGACCTTCCGGTAACTGTCAGGATTATCTATTATCATCCTAAGCTTTTCGACGGGTGAGTATGCCGTTCTTCGACAGGCTCAGAGTGACATGCTTTTTTATCATTAATCATCCTGCACCTTCAATTGTCATCCTGAACTTGTCGAAGGATAAGACAACTTAATGAAAAGCAAAACTTTTGACTGCATGACTGCACGACAATTACTTTTTCTGCTAGTCCGCTTGTTTACCACAAAACAATTTTATGGGCTTTTGTCTTGATGCAAAAGGACGTAAATAGGTTTGCGAAAGCAAACAATTTATTTGCCGAAGGAAACTTTTAGGTACCGAAACGGACTAGCAGATTACTTTTTATTGGCTAACTGCCCACAAGCCGCATCGATGTCTTTACCTCGACTTCTTCGAATGTTTACCACGACCCCTCGTGCTTCAAGATAATCTCTAAAAGTGTCTACTTTCTCCTCTTTTGCTTGTTTGAACTCCCCCCCATCAATCGGGTTGTATTCGATGATGTTCACTTTACAGGGAATGTGTTTGCAAAATTCGTAGAGTTCATGTGCATCTTGTAATTCATCATTAAAATTGTCGAAGATGATGTATTCGTAAGTAACTCTCGATTGTGTTTTTTCGTAAAAATATTTTAGTGCTTTTGCCAAAACCTCCAAATTATTGGTTTCGTTGATGCCCATTATTTTATCACGCTTCTCATCATTTGCCGCGTGAAGTGATAATGCCAAATTGAATTTCACATCATCATCAGCCAGCTTTTCGATCATTTTAGCAACTCCGGCAGTAGAAACAGTAATGCGTTTCGGCGACATACCCAAGCCTTCTTCAGACGTAATTTTTTCTATAGACTCCAATACGTGATTGTAGTTCAATAAAGGCTCCCCCATCCCCATGTATACGATGTTCGAAAGCGGCTGTCCGTTTCGCTCCAGAGCCTGATCTCGAATGATTCTTACCTGGTCGTAAATTTCATCGGCATGAATGTTACGCATGCGCTTTAAGCGTCCCGTGGCACAAAACTCACAGGCCAAACTACATCCTACTTGAGAGGAAATACAGGCCGTCATTCGGGTATCTGCAGGAATTAACACCCCTTCACAAATTTGATCATCAAACAAACGAAAGGCGTTTTTTATGGTTCCATCGTTGCTGTATTGAGAGTCGTCTATTTGAACCGCATTAATGGTGAAGCCCTCCTTCAGCATTTGTCTAGTAGACAACGAAAGGTTTGTCATCTGGTCAAAATCGGTAGCCGACTTTTTCCACAACCACTCATATACTTGCTTGGCACGAAAGGCTTTTTCGCCTTTAGCCACAAAATATTCTTTGAGTTTTTCTTTCGATAAAGCTCTGATGTCCTGTTTCTCCTGCTTTTTCATCGATGCAAAGATAGGGATTCTTACCTTTGTTAAAATTTTATTGATGCGCATCATTCAGGCTTCTTATATCATCCCGCTAAATGCAGCTCCCATGGCAAACGGTTACTTGTACATGGAGGATGACGGAACCGTCATTCACATTACACAAGAAGCTCCTATTACCCATCAATTCGAAATAGAAATATACGAGGGAATTGTTTGTCCAGGCTTTGTAAATACACATTGCCACTTAGAACTTTCGCATATGAAAGGAATGATGCCTGAGGGTTCGGGGCTTCCTGCATTTGTGGATCAAATTCCGAAACAAAGACAAAAAAGTACACTCGACTTGGCTCAATCAATGAAGCAAAGCGACCAAGAAATGTGTGAGGCGGGGATCGTAGCCGTTGGAGACATCTCGAATACGGAAACAACCATTCAAATAAAAAGCGAAAGTTCAATCCGTTACCATTCCTTCGTTGAACTTTTTGGTTTGAACAAAAACGAAGCGCTTCATTTATTGGCTGAGGGGAAAAAAACACTAAAAAAATTCAAAACAGCCGATTTGGCTGCATCACTCGTGCCTCACGCACCCTACTCTGTTTCACCGGATTTACTCAAAGGTATTTATGCTTACTGTGAGGGTTCCTTGCTGAGTATTCATCACCAAGAAACTCCTTCCGAAAATGAACTTTTTTTGCAAGGTCAGGGCGATTTGGCTGAAACATTCTTGAAAAAAGATCTCGATCTCAGCGCTCATTTGAACTTTGGAAAAAACGCTACAGAATTTAGCCTCATACCTTATTTGTCTAGACATCAAAAAATCCTTTTGGTCCATAATACCTATTCATCAGCCTCAGACATCGACCGTGTGATAAACCATTTCACAGATGCATACTGGTGTACTTGTCCGAAGGCGAATTGGTATATTGAGCGCCGTTTACCCGACTATAATTTATGGCGTAAAAAAGGACTGAAAATTACCTTGGGTACGGATTCCTTGGCTTCAAACGACTCCTTAAATATTTTGGAAGAGCTGAAACTGATTCAAAATAAATTCCCAAATATTCCGACCGCTGAACTGCTCTCTTGGGCTTGTAAAAATGGAGCAGATTATTTTGGATTCCACACTTTAGGAACCTTCAAAACCGGAAATAAACCCGGTGTGGTTTTAATTGAAAAGGTAGATGGTTTGCAATTAACCCCTGAATCTAAGGTTCGGGTATTGGCTCATTAACGAGACATGAGAATCTCTGCTAAGAGTAAATCTTTGGGGCTGGTTAATTTTACATTCGAGTCCTCTCCCTCACAAAGGTGTACTTTCTCACCTAGGGCCTCCACCACAGAAGCATCATCAGTAAATGTATCTCTTTCTTCTTGTTCATAGGCTGCTTGTAAAAGCTCAGAAGAAAAACACTGTGGCGTTTGCACCGAATAATACTGACTTCGGTCCAGGGCTTTGCTCGAGTCTTCGGTCACTAATCGAATGGACTCAGAAACGGGGCAAACCGGAATGAGCGCCCTCTTCAATTCCGTCTCTTTGTACATCTTCAAAATAAGATCTGAGCTGATGAGTGGACGTACTCCATCGTGTACAGCAATAATTGATTCTTCTGAACAATATTCCAAACCCTTTTTTACCGATTTGAACCTCGACATTCCTCCGGCAGCTATTTGATGAGGAATGTTGAACTGATGTTTCCTGCAAAGTGTTTCCCAAGTGCTGTGATGAGAAGAGGGTAAAACAACAATAAGCTCAATGGAAGCATTGGCTCTGTAAAATTTCTCCATCGTATGCATTAAAACAGGTCTGTCCGCCAACTCCATAAATTGCTTCGGAATCGAACTTTTCATTCTTTGCCCACTACCGCCTGCGACTATGATGGCATATCTCTTCATTTCTATTTCCCCGTGATTTACCGAAAAGTACGGCGTATGTTTGACTCTTCAAAATTTTACCGCTCAAAACAAAAAAAGCTAAAAGATCAAGACCTCTTAGCTTTTCTGTAAAATTCTATTTTTTCTTGATTACAAGATTAACATCGCATCTCCGTATGTAAAGAAGTTGTATTTCTCTTTAATCGCTTCTGCATAAGCCTTTTTTAGCAAATCAAAACCACAAAAAGCGGCAGCATGCATCATCAAGGTCGATTTAGGTGTGTGTAAATTTGTAATCATGCAGTTCGGAATTCTGAACTCATAGGGAGGGAAAATGAACTTGTTGGTCCAGCCTTCAAACTCATTCAAAGATCCTGAGGTAGATACCGAACTCTCTATAGCGCGCAAACTCGTAGTTCCAACAGCACAAACTCTTCGGTTCTCTTTAAGTGCTCTATTTACCGTTTTACAGGCTTCTTCTTTTATAATTACTTGCTCAGACTCCATCTTGTGCTTCGATAAATCTTCTACCTCTACCGGTCGGAATGTTCCGAGACCAACGTGAAGGGTAACTTCAGCGAAGTTTACGCCTTTAATCTCCAAACGCTTCAAAAGATGTTTACTAAAGTGCATCCCAGCAGTTGGGGCTGCTACGGCACCGTGTTCTTTGGCATAGACCGTTTGGTAACGCTCATCATCTTCTGTATCAGGATCACGATCAATGTACTTTGGAAGTGGGGTTTGACCTAATTCATCCAATTTTTCTCTAAAGGCTTCATAAGAACCATCAAACAAAAAGCGTAATGTTCGTCCTCTTGAAGTTGTATTGTCAATTACCTCAGCAACCAAAGAGCCGTCCTTACCAAAATACAGTTTGTTTCCGATACGAATTTTTCGAGCGGGATCTACCAAAACATCCCAAAGACGATTGTCTTTGTTTAACTCACGTAACAAAAACACCTCAATCCTAGCGCCTGTCTTTTCCTTATTCCCAAACATACGAGCCGGAAAAACTTTGGTGTTGTTCAAAATCATAACGTCTTGATCGTCAAAGTAATCAATAAGGTCTTTGAAGTGTTTATGTTCAATCTTACCTGTATCGCGATGAACCACCATCAATCTAGATTCGTCTCGGATTTGCGTAGGTCTTTTCGCCAACAGCTCATCCGGCAATTCATAGTTGAAGTGTGAAAGTTTCATTTTGGTAATCATAGCATCTGTATTTTTAGGCTTGCAAATATAGGAAATAAAATAAATTTTTTGCGATTTATCAAGACTTCATCAAAAGCTCAAAGTCTTGAATATCAAGTGCGTTTTTTAATTCATAGTCCCCAATTTTTGTTCGTTGTAACTTACTCAACCAAGCGCCACTTCCCATTGCCTTACCGATATCGTGGGCAAGAGAACGTATGTATGTTCCTTTACTGCATGCTACCCGAAAGCTTACGTAGGGCATTTCTATGCTCAAAAGCTCCAAATCCTGAATAGAAATTGGACGAGGTTTTAATGCAATGTCCTTCCCTTTTCTAGCGCTTTCATATAGTTTTTTTCCATCTACTTTAATCGCTGAGAAGATTGGAGGAAGTTGTTGACTATCCCCGAGAAAGGACTGTAAGGTTTGAGTAATTAAATCTGTATTGATGTGCTGAGTAGCGTAAAATCGATTTTCTGCCGACTCTCCATCATAGCTGGGCGTGGTAGCTCCCAATTTTATAGTGGCAATGTATTCTTTGTGTGCTGCCTGATATTGTTCTATTTCCTTGGTCTTTTTTCCGGTGCAAATGATCATTAAGCCCGAGGCAAGGGGGTCTAAGGTTCCGGCATGCCCCACCTTAATTTTTTTGACTTTAAGCTTGCGTTTTATCAGCCAGCGCAACTTGTTTACCACCTGAAAGCTCGTCCAGTGAAGGGGTTTGTTGATGCATAATACTTCCCCTTCTTTAAATTGAAACTCTTTTTTCATTGACTTGCAGCTGAGGTAAAACTAGGCCCCTTCAATTTCTTGGAGGGTTTCATCGAGTGCCAAAATGGTTTTGTCTAATAATTCTTTGCTGTGGGTTCGAGAAATAAACAACGTCTCAAAGGCCGAAGGGGCTAAATAAACCCCGCGCTTTAGCATGCCGTGAAAAACCTTTTTAAAGTATTCGGCATCCGCCGCACAAGCATCGTCAAAATTATAAACTTCATCCACGTCAAAATGAAAGCTAAGCATCGATCCCACACGATTGAGGCAAACCTTCAGCTGGTACTTGTCAAACACGTTCCGCATCCCTGACTCCAGATATGCAGTTTTCTCTTCCAGCTCCTCAAAAATAGCCGGATGTTCATTTAATTCTTTCAATAAGGTGTAGCCACAAGACATCGCCAAAGGGTTTCCTGACAAGGTTCCTGCTTGGTAAACAGGTCCGAGAGGAGCAACCATATTCATGATGTCTTCTCGACCACCAAAAGCGCCTACCGGCAAGCCTCCACCGATAATTTTACCCATACAAACCATGTCGGGCTGAATATTGAACCGTTTATGTGCGCCGCCCTCAGACAATCGAAAACCAGTCATTACCTCATCGAATATGAGCAAAGCTCCATGCGCATCGCATAATTTTCGAAGTCCTTCTAAAAACCCTTGTTTTGGAGGAATGCACCCCATGTTCCCAGCCACAGGCTCTATGATGATGGCAGCAACCTCACCTTTATTTTTATTTAAAACCTCCTCGACGTCTGCCAAATCATTATAGCGCGCTAGTAAGGTGTCTTTCGCTGTTCCGCTTGTTACTCCGGGTGAGTTTGGAACTCCTAATGTAATCGCTCCCGAACCGGCCTTAATTAAAAAGGCATCAGAATGTCCGTGATAGCAGCCTTCGAATTTGATGAATTTCTCTCGATGGGTAAAGGCTCGAGCCACTCGTATGGCGCTCATACAAGCTTCGGTACCGGAGTTTACCATACGTACTTTTTCAACGCCCGGCATCATCCCACAAATGAGTTCTGCAATGTCTGTTTCAAGGGCTGTAGGACCACCAAAAGAGGTCGATGCATCTGCGGCCGTTTTTAATGCCTCAAGTACAGGCGGATGACAGTGGCCGAGAATCATAGGACCCCAAGAGCCGATATAATCAACGTATTCATTACCTTCTACATCCACTAAAACAGACCCTTTGGCTTCTCGGAAGAAAACGGGGGTGCCCCCAACAGATTTGAAAGCTCGAACGGGTGAATTTACCCCACCTGGAATGTACATTTGTGCTCTTTCAAAGAGCGCCTTGCTTGTTGTCATCAAACTGATTTTAATCTTTTAATTGTATGGGCTTAAGCGCACAATAGTCTCTTTAGGATTTCAAAAGTCGCGCAATGTCTTTGGCAAAATAGCTAGCGATTAGGTCTGCACCGGCTCTTTTGAATCCAATAACAGACTCGAGCATGGCGTCTTCCAGATTTAACCAGCCTTTTTCTGCAGCCGCATGAATCATGGAGAATTCTCCCGACACCTGATAAGCCGCAACTGGAACCTTAAACTTTTCTTTCACCAAGCGAACCATATCCAAATAGGGCATCCCCGGCTTAACCATCAAAATATCGGCACCCTCTTGAATGTCTAATGCACATTCTACAAGCCCTTCTTCAGCATTTGCAGGATTCATTTGATAGGTTTTCTTGTCTCCGAAACCTGGGGCTGAATCCAAAGCATCTCGAAAAGGTCCGTAAAAACAAGACGCGTACTTCACTGAATACGACATAATACCAACGTTTGGGAAGCCCTGTTCTTCTAAAACTTCTCGTATGTATCCGATTCTTCCGTCCATCATGTCTGAGGGCGCAACAATATCGGCGCCGGATTGAGCATGTGAAAGTGCCATTTCTCCCAATAACTCGACGCTGGCATCATTCACAATTTCACCATCTTCTACCAAACCATCATGACCGTCGGAGGAGTATGGGTCTAAGGCTACATCCGTCATCACACACATCTCCGGACAGTTCTTTTTGATGGCTTTTATGCCTCGCTGCATCAAGCCTTCCGGATTCAAGGCCTCACTGCCTTTAGAATCTTTAAGTTCATCCGGAACTTTGGCAAAAAGAAGCACACTTCGAAGGCCTAAGTCGTAGCACGATTGAACCTCATCGATTAATAAATCGATGGTATATCGATAATAACCCGGCATCGAGGGAATTTCTTCTTTCGCGTTTTTCCCTTCCATGAAAAATAAGGGGACTATGAAGTCCGTAGCTTGTATGTGGTTTTCTTGCACCAAAGAGCGAACGGCATCAGACTGACGCAATCTGCGTGGTCGGGTATATGGATGTACAGTCATGCGAATGAATTTACCTACAAAAGTACGTTGAATTCCTGAATGTCTACAATTTATAATTCTGGATTTCACTAAAAGCCATTGCTTTTTGCTTGATCGCTCCGCTTTCTAGTCCTTCAATCACCAGAAGACAGGCTTTCTGAAAATCGGTCACAAGATCTTCTATGATGAAAATTCTTTTCGATGCCACAAGCTGCAAATGGTTGTTTTTGCTTTTCATTTTACGCTCCAGAACGATAAAGCCTCCGGGGCTACACATGTGGCTCATGGTACACCTGAGTTGCTTGTAAAGCCAATCATTGTCGGTAAGGTCGGCATAGGCCTTGGGGAACAGTTTATTCACCGCCAAGTGAAATCTTTTTTTGGACTGACCTTTAGCACCAAGAGGTTTCTTGTCGAGAAAACTACCCAGAGTTTCCATACCCTGACTCACCAAAAAAAAGACGGGAAAGTAAAACTGGGCCTCCAACAATTTCTGACTTTCTTCGAGTAGCCTTTGCTGAATAAATTCTTCGTTTTTCATTGAAAATAAAATAATCCCGTCGGTGAAAAGGTTTTAGCCATTGATGGCAATCACTTCCTTTACTAGAGTGGGTAGCATCTGCTTGAGCATACTTTCTATTCCCTGTTTAAGGGTGACTGTAGAAGACGGACAGCCGCTACATGCACCTTGAAGTAGTACAGAAACTTTTCCGTCTTCAAAAGACACAAACTTGATGTTTCCGCCATCAGACTCCACAGCGGGCGCAACATATTCCTCGAGGATTTCTACGATACGTGTTTCAACCTCTCCCAGTTGCTCGGGTTCAACACCTTCAGTGATTTCTGTCGTTCCCTGAGCCTCTTGCTGTACCTCTGCTGTTTGTGATTCTTCAACAACAACTCCACCGTCAGCTAGATATTCACGAATAAATTCGCGAATTTCCATCACGATGTCGTCCCATTCCATCATGTCGTACTTGGTTAAGGACACAAAGTTCTTGGCTATAAAGACTTCTTTCACAAAGGGAAAATGAAACAATTTAACGGCTAATGGCGCATTTTTCGCCTCGTCTATATTCATGAACTCCTGACTGTCTCCGTATAGGATTGCACGGTTCACTACAAATTTCATTACCCCTGGGTTGGGTGTAGATTCAGCATAAACAGTTGTGGGTACTTTATTCTCTCTCATCTTCCTTAATTTTACACAAAATTACAAATAAGTAGAGATATGGCATTAGTGAAATCAATAAAAGGCAAAAGTCCGATTTGGGGCAAAAATTGTTTCTTGGCAGAAAACGCAACCCTCGTAGGAGATGTGGTATTGGGAAAAGATTGTAGCGTTTGGTTCAATGCCGTCATTCGAGGAGATGTACACTACATTAAAATCGGCAATCAGGTAAACATTCAAGACGGTGCGGTCATTCACGGCACCTATCAAAAACACCCAACGAATATTGGTAATAAAGTCTCTATCGGGCATAATGCACTTGTTCACGGGTGCACGATTCACGACCAGGTATTGGTGGGTATGGGGGCAACCGTTATGGATAATTGTGTGATTCACTCCAACAGCATTATCGCTGCTGGTGCCGTTGTCTTGGAAAACACAGTGGTTGAATCGGGTTGCATTTATGCTGGTGTTCCGGCAAAGAAGGTGAAAGAGTTAAATCAGGAACAAACCTCTCGGCTTATCGAGGGCATATCTAATAACTACGTTAAATACGCAAGCTGGTTGGAAGAAGAGTAAACGCCTACAACTCTATGGGAAACTCTCTTATAATTTGTTCCACCCAAGCCGCTACGCGATCGTCGGTTTGATCAAACTGATTGTCCTCATCAATGGCTAAACCCAGAAAAGTTCCTTTCTCTAATTCGGCTTTGGATTCGGTGTGCTCATACCCTTCCGTAGACCATTTTCCAACGATGGTTCCGCCATTTTTTATGACAACTTCACCAACAATTCCGACGCCGTCAATGAAATAATCGCAATAGACGTATTGGTCTCCTAAGCCAAAAAGCGCTACTTTTTTACCGGTAAAATCTACCTCCTTAAAGGCTTCAAAAAAAGTATCCCAATCACTCTGAAGTTGACCATCATGCCATGTAGAAAGGCCAAGAATGATCTGATCATACTCCGCAAAATCCTCCACTTTAGCATCGTACATGTCTATCAAATAGACCTGCTCTTTACTTATTTTACTTCGAATTTTAAGAGCTATCTCCTCGGTGTTTCCCGTGTCTGATCCATAGAACAAACCAATTTTCTTCATCGCTGATTAATTTTTTGCAAAGGTAAGCATTCTCACAATTCAACGTATAAAAACACCACTAAATGAGTTACTGCAAAGTTGGTGAACAACAAATAAATTCGGAAGTAATTGACAGGCCAATCCTATTTGTTTTGTAATTTTGCAACTGTAAAGAAGAACAAAAAAGAAAAAATATGTATCCAGAACACATGGTGGCGCCAATGCGTCAAGATTTAACTCAAGAAGGGTTTACCGAATTACGAAGCGCTGAAGAAGTTGAAAACCTTTTGGGGGCGGAATCAGGTACAGTACTTGTTGTTGTGAACTCGGTATGTGGATGTGCTGCAGGAAATGCCCGTCCGGGAGCGAAAGCTGCCGTAAAAAATGCTAAGAAACCAGATCACATCACAACGGTTTTTGCAGGGGTAGATAAAGAGGCTGTTGCCAAAGCTCGTGAATTTATGATTCCTTTCCCTCCATCGTCTCCTTGTATTGCCTTGTTTAAAGGCGGAGAAGTAGTCCACATGTTGGAAAGACATCACATTGAAGGCCGTGCTGCTGAGGCAATTGCCGCGAACCTAATGGCTGCTTTTGACGAGTTTTGTTAACCCAAAAATAATGAAAAAAAAACCCTGGAAATTCCAGGGTTTTTTTTTCATCTATAAATTATTCTCAAGGGGGGTGCTAGACATTAAGATCCACAAGCCACACAATCATCAGGATTTTCAATGGAGCATGCCAATTGCTCTTCTGGGGTAAACTCTTGTACCTCCTCTGTAGCAACAACCGGCTCCATTTGGGCTTTGGATTGCTTTTGTACCGTAAATTTAATCGCATCTACAGCAGACTTCGTTCTCAGGTAGTACATTCCTGTTTTAAGTCCTTGTTTCCAAGCGTAGAAATGCATCGACGTTAACTTTCCTAGGTTTGCATTTTCCACAAACAAGTTTAAAGATTGCGATTGATCGATAAACATTCCGCGCTCTCCGGCCATGTCGATGATGTCACGCATGCTCAACTCCCAAACCGTCTTGTAGAGGTCTTTGATGTTTTGCGGGATGATCTCAATATTTTGAATGGATCCGTTGGTGCGAAGGATATCGTTTTTCAACTCATCGTTCCACAAACCTAACTTTACCAAGTCTTTCAATAGGTGCTTGTTCACAATAATGAACTCTCCTGAAAGAACGCGTCGCGTATAAATGTTTGAAGTGTAAGGCTCAAAACACTCATTGTTTCCTAAAATCTGAGACGTCGATGCAGTAGGCATTGGCGCTAATAGCAAAGAGTTACGAACACCGCTTTCTTTAATTTCTTCGCGCAGTTCATCCCAGTCCCATCGACCAGAAAGTTCTTTAGCTTCCACACCCCATAGATCAAACTGGAACTGACCTTGAGAAATTGGAGACCCTTCGAAGGTCTCGTAGGCTCCGTCCACTTTAGCCAGGTCTTTGGAAGCTTTCAAAGACGCAAAGTAAATCGTCTCGAAAATGTCTTTATTGAGCTGCTTCGCCTCTGGAGAGGTAAACGGCAAACGCAATTGGATGAAGGCATCAGCCAAACCTTGCACACCGAGTCCTACCGGACGGTGGCGCATGTTTGAATTCCGTGCTTCAGGAACTGGATAATAATTGCGGTCAATCACAACGTTTAAGTTCTTGGTTACCTTATAGGTCACTTCGTACAATTTGTCGTGGTCAAATTTTCCGTTATCCACAAACATTGGCAAGGCAATGGATGCTAAGTTACATACAGCCACCTCATCTGGTGCCGTGTATTCTATAATCTCAGTACACAAGTTGGACGAACGAATGGTTCCGAGGTTCTTTTGATTTGATTTTTCATTACAGGCATCCTTATACAACATGTAAGGTGTACCGGTTTCAATTTGAGATTCAACAATTTTCTCCCAAAGTTCACGTGCCTTAATCGTCTTACGACCTTTTCCTTCCGCTTCGTACTTTTCGTAAAGCGCTCTAAATTTATCACCGTAGGCATCTGCCAAGCCCGGGCACTCGTTCGGACACATTAGCGTCCACTCACCATTGGCCTCTACTCGTTCCATGAACAAGTCAGGCGTCCACATGGCGTAGAAGAGGTCACGCGCACGCATTTCTTCTTTCCCGTGATTTTTTCTCAAGTCTAAGAAGTCAAACACATCTGCATGCCATGGCTCTAGGTATATGGCAAAAGATCCTTTTCTTTTTCCTCCACCTTGGTCTACGTAACGAGCCGTATCATTAAAGACGCGCAGCATAGGAACAATTCCGTTAGAAGTCCCATTCGTTCCGCGTATGTAAGATCCTTTGGCACGAACGTTGTGAATGCTTAATCCAATTCCACCCGCAGACTGCGATATTTTAGAACACTGCTTTAGCGTGTCATAAATCCCATCGATGCTATCGTCTTTCATGGTCAATAAGAAGCATGAAGACATTTGTGGTTTCGGCGTACCGGCATTAAATAAGGTAGGTGTTGCGTGCGTGAAATATTTCTTCGACATCATCTCGTAGGTCTCGATGGCCGCATCAATATCGTCTTTGTGAATCCCTATAGAAACACGCATCAACATGTGCTGAGGTCGTTCTGCTATTTGCCCATCCAAACGCAATAAATACGAACGCTCTAAAGTTTTGAACCCAAAATAATCATATCCGAAATCCCTGTCGTAAATGATCGTAGAATCTAACACTTCTTTATGCTCTTGAATGATTTGATATATATCATCTGCCAAAAGAGGTGCTTGTTGTTTGGTAATCGGGTTTACGTATTCGTAGAGCTCCGTCATGGTTTCCGAAAACGACTTTTTCGTTTTCTTGTGCAAGTTTGACACAGCAATACGGGCTGCTAACTGCGCATAATCCGGATGCTTAACGGTTAGCGAAGCCGATACTTCAGCGGCCAAGTTATCCAACTCAAAGGTGGTTACCCCTTCGTAGATTCCTTCAATCACCTTCATAGCAACTGCAGCAGGATCTACCAAAGCGTCTAACCCATAACAGAGTTTTTGGATTCTGGCAGTAATTTTGTCAAACTTTACAGCCTCTTGACGGCCGTCTCTTTTTAATACGAACATAGGGATAGGGAGTTAGTGGGATTTAAAAATCAGCGTCAAAGGTGAATCCTGCGTCTTCTTCTTTTCCTAAGACACCTGCTTTTTGGTATTCCGATACGCGCTTCTCGAAGAAGTTGGTCTTTCCTTGAAGCGAAATCATGTCCATGAAGTCGAATGGGTTTTCAACATTGTAGACTTTATCACACCGCAATTCAACCAATAAGCGGTCGGTAACAAACTCTAAATACTGGGTCATCAGGTCTGAGTTCATTCCAATCAGTCGAACCGGCAATGCCTCGATGATGAACTCTCGCTCAATATCTAAAGCGTCAGTAATAATCTGGGTAATTCGTTCTTTAGGCACTTTATTTATGATGTGATCGTTGTGCAGCATGCATGCAAAATCACAGTGCAGCCCCTCATCGCGAGAAATTAACTCGTTGGAGAAGGTTAATCCAGGCAAGAGGCCTCTTTTCTTCATCCAGAAGATGGAACAGAAAGAGCCTGAGAAGAAAATTCCTTCCACAGCGGCGAAAGCAATCAATCGTTCGGCAAAACTTGGCGACTCAATCCATTTTAGAGCCCAGTCCGCTTTCTTCTTAATGGCATCAAAGTTTTCAATGGCATTAAACAACTTGTCGGCCTCTGCTTTGTCTTTGATGTACGTGTCAATCAATAATGAGTAGGTTTCCGAATGGATGTTCTCCATCATGATTTGAAAGCCATAGAAAAACTTAGCCTCAGTGTACTGCACTTCAGAAAGGAAGTTTTCGGCAAGGTTTTCATTTACAATTCCGTCTGAGGCAGCAAAAAACGCAAGAACGTGTTTGATGAAGTGTCTTTCGTCGTCGTTCAACTTGGTTTCCCAATCAATGATATCCTGGCTTAGGTCAATTTCCTCAGCCGTCCAAATGCTCGCTTCTTCCTCTTTGTAAAATTTCCAAATGTCATCGTGTACGATGGGAAAAAGAACAAATCGGTTTTCGTTTTCTTGTAAAATAGGTTCAACAGCTGCCATAACACATTGTATATTTTTGAACTAAATCGTTCAATTGGTTTGAAAATCAACACTTGAGAATCAAGGAATAAAAAAGCCCATTGGGATTTGAGCTACTACAAAGATTTTAATAAAAACTCTCGCATCCAATAGCGGAATTAAAATTGCTATTTGAAGTTTTCAACAAATCGTTGATATCCATCCCAAAGTGCGCATTTATAAAGAGTTGCAAAATTCTAATTAGTGTTAAAAACAAAATTAAATTAAAAAAACACGTACAAATAAAAAGTTGATATTGGGCCTATGAACGGCATGATTTCTCGTGCTTTTCCGCAGCAAACTCAAGGGCTTTATACCAATCTATTCCGTATTTTTTTTGAAGAGGCTCCTTTAAAAACTTATACACCGGAACTTTTAATTTTTGACCGCATTCACAGGCGGGTTCACAGATGTTCCACTTGTGGTAGTTTACCGCCTCAAATTCTGGATAACTTTGTACGCGAACAGGATACAATTCGCAAGAAATGGGTTTCTTAAAATCAATTTTCCCGGCTCGATTGGCTGCCTCTATGGCGCATTTTGCGGTTTTGTTTTCATCGAAAAAAACGTAAACACATTCTTTTCCTTGCACCAGAGGGGTTTCCTTTTCGCCGTCTTCGCCAAGCACCCATTTCCCTTGTTCCTCTACGCCCTTAATGCCTTTCTCAACCATGTAGGGCTTTACCTCTTCGTAGATGTTTTCAAGCACTTCTACTTCGTCATCTTCCACAGGAGCGCCACCGGTTCCCTCCACGCAACAAGCCCCTTTGCAGGCGCTCAAGTCACAGACGAACTCTTGGTCCAAGAGGTCTTCAGAAATCAGGGTGTTTTTAATAGATATCACCCTGCAAAGATACGGTTTTCGGAGGCAAAACTGCCTTAATCTGTAAGGGCTTTTTCTTGTAATTGCGCGTAAATCCTGCACGATTTGATGTGTGCACCCGAAAGGTATCCGGTACTCATTAAAAACTCTTTGGTGATTTCTCCTCCTGTAAACTTGAAGGTTGTCTTGAACACCTTCACCCAGTCTTTATGTGCCTGAGGGTGATGTTTATCCAGCCAATTTTTAAACGAGCCAAAAATTTCTTGAAGCGTTACTATTTTCTGGGCGTTGTATAGGGCAGCCTCTATCTTCAGTCTGTTGCGAATGATTCCGGGATCGTTCATCAATCTAGTAACATCTGCTTTGCTGTACAGCGCTACTTTGGCTATCTGAAAATTTGAATAAGCACGGCGAAAATTTTCTTGCTTTTTGAGTATGGTGGTCCAAGAAAGCCCTGCTTGGTTGATTTCTAACACCAGGCGGCCAAACAATTCATCATCAGAAGAAACGGGGAATCCATACTGGGTGTCGTGGTAAATTCTGTCCAAACTGTCCTCTGGCAAGGTTGCTACATACTCGCAATACGATTTGGGCTTTTCCATAAGACTGTTTAACTAAGCTTCTCTATTACATGAAGACATTCGCATTGCTGAGAAGGCTTTATTTCCAAGGCGATTCAATTATAGAATTCTCTGTCTGATGGATTGCGACCCTGTATAGGGTGTCCTTCTTGAAACTTTTCTCATCAAAATGTTAATCAAATCATTCGAAGAGAATCCTACCGAAACCTTTTCCATTTTTGAAATAATTCACAACAAGCTCATTATCTCTTGTGTCAAAAAAGGTCGTCTTGATTGTCGCACTTAGGGTCGCGCCATACCAGAGTTGTTCCTACAGCATTCCCCACAGACCTCGATGTGTCATCTGTTTTGGAATTTCCTTGTAATTGGACCCAGTTGAGCGCGCATTAAAACAAGTACCTGACACCCAAAGATAGTTTAATCAAATTGTCGGCTTCATCACCAATTCCAAACGCTTCTTGTTCATCTTTAGTTGGTTTGAAATTAAAATAATCCGCATTAGCGGCCAATGCCCAGTTAGAACCCAATGGAATATTATACGTGGCTCCTAAAACGACACCTTTACAATCTATTGTAAGTTTATATCCATCAACTTCAATTACTGTACTTACTACCGCATATTGAGGCTTAAAATCAAAACGTCCTGCTGATATCATCGGGCCCAAAGATAAATACCCAACTCCCACAGTAATCCCTGGATCATATGTAGATATGTGCCCGCTCGCCCCCCAGTTCAAGGTTGCTCCAAAAGTTTCAGTAAATCGGAATCCAAGATTAATCAGACCAAGTTCAAATCCAGCATCAATAGCATCACCAGTGTCACCGATTGGCAAACCAACACCTAAATTTAGGCCGACATAACCCTTAGAGTCTTGTGCATAAGATTGTGAGGTTAATAACGTCGCTACAAATAGAACAATTAACTTCTTCATGTTTGTTTTTCTTTAGTTAGACAACTAATCTATTGATTTTTTAGCACTAAAGAAAACCTCCTCAATAAAGAGGAGGCTTTGTACACGATGCGGTGAACTTATCGAACTCTTTGATGGAAGACCTTGAAAAGCTTGGAAAGTTCTACGAAAAGCACAAAAGCTACATAAAGTCGAAATCTGAGAAGAACCTAGAAGAGGCTTAGTATTACACTACTACCCAGTTATAGAACTGAACTAGAACTTAGAAGGAGCGGATTAATTACTTATTCCTCTCTATATTATATGAAATTCCTAAAGTAAAATTTATTGACGATAGGTTTTGGGTGCCACCACGAGAAGAAAGGTATACGATTTCATAATCCCTCTTATTGGCATACATATACCCCAAAGAATATTCTAGATTTAGATTCTTATATAGTCTATAAAACCCATCTAAACCAAACTTATAAATAATAAAATTGTCTACATCATTTATGTTGTCTGGAAATTCACCCAAATTTTCGGCCGTCAGGACCACAAAACCATAATTTGGGTCAATTTGGTCTCCAAAAGACAATTGAGACTTATCTAATTCTATAATATATTTATCCCTAGTAATCCCAACCCTAAAAAACGCCCTTATTATGTTGTCTTGTAATTTTATCGAAGGCCCTATAAACAATCCAAATCTATGAAGATTCCCACTTAAAACACTTGGGGGTTGATATAAAGAATTAAAAGAAAAAAAGACCTCTCCAGTAATGTGAGCAATTTTATATAAATGAGATTCATAAATTAGGGTGCTGGTAACCCCTAGACCTTGAAAAATTGATTCCGAAAAATAATTCCCCCCACCTAAAAGGCCAATTTTATTGGATGAAAAATTTGTTTCGAAAAGATTTTTAGGAGGCCTTCCCAGCTTATTAGAAAGTCGGTTATTTATAATATCAACTCTACCAGAGTCGTGAATAATTTTAATTATTTTCTTTCGATTAATAAAATAGTTTAAATCCTCACCAAGGTGGGTGTACTTAATATTTTTAACTCCCATTTCGACAATCTTTACACTTAAAGTGTCTCCGCTTACTAATACTAATTTATCGCTTTGACAATAACACATTAGAGGAATAAATGATAGTATCTGTAATAGTTTTTTCATAATCGTAATTTAAATATGAGCTAATATATGAAAAACAAAAACCTCCTCAATAATGAGGAGGCTTTGTACCTGGGGCGGGAATCGAACCCGCACTCTCGAAAGAACTGGATTTTGAATCCAGCGCGTCTACCAATTCCGCCACCCAGGCTTGAAAAAGGTCGAGGGGCAAAATTAAGAATACTTTGGCGCCCACAAAATATTTTTTGTTTTTAATTGTTCCTCTGAAGACTTTCTACGTGATTCTCACTCTTGGCTGTCTTTACCTGTGTTTTTGTCTAAGTCCGTGATAAACAAAGAGTACTCATAATCCGCCGTATACTAGAGCGTTTTCAATATAATTTCTTACATTTGCACCCCTTACAGAGGAACGGATTAATCTATTTATCAAAGGATTGCAAAACGATGGATTCAACAATTAAAATATTTTCAGGTAGAGCGACACTCCCTTTAGCAAAAAAAATTGCCGAAGACTATGGTGTTCCCTTAGGAAATATCATCATTTTCAATTTCAGTGATGGCGAATTTATCCCTTCTTTTGAAGAAACCGTAAGAGGCTCTAAAGTCTTCATCATCCAGTCTACACCACCTCCATCAGACAATCTCATGGAGTTGTTGCTGATGATTGATGCCGCCAAACGCGCTTCTGCATCACAAATTGTTGCCGTGATGCCTTACTTCGGAATGGCACGCCAAGATCGTAAAGACAAGCCTAGAGTTCCTATAGGAGCAAAGCTCGTTGCCAATATGCTCACCGCAGCAGGCGCAACGCGCATCATGACCTGCGACTTGCACGCCGATCAAATTCAAGGCTTCCTAGAAGTTCCGGTAGATCACTTGTACGCTTCTTCCGTTTTTATTGACCACATCAAATCCTTAAACCTAGACCATTTAACCATCGCCTCTCCAGATATGGGCGGATCCAAGCGTGCGCATGCGTATGCCAAGCACTTGGGTTGCGAAATGGTGATTTGTTACAAGCACCGTAAGAAAGCCAATGAAATTGGTGATATGCGCGTGATTGGAGAGGTAGAAGGAAGAAACATCGTGTTGGTGGATGACATGGTGGATACCGCGGGTACGCTAACCACTGCAGCAGACATGATGCTGAAACACGGAGCACTATCCGTTCGTGCAGTTTGTACTCACCCCGTTTTGTCAGGCAAAGCCTACGAACGTGTAGAAAACTCAAAAATGCTTGAACTTATCGTAACCGATACCTTGCCAAGCCAAGAGAGTCCTAAAATTAAAGTCATAAGCATCGCTCCGCTGTTTGCCAACGTGATAAAAAACGTGGTAAACAATGAATCGATTAGTAAAAATTTTATTCGTTAATTAGTTTATAAACCAAAAATCAAACCAAATGAAATCAGTATCTATTAGCGCTGAAAAGCGTGTAGATTTGGGGAAAAAGGAAGCTAAAGCCTTAAGAGCTGCAGGGAAAGTACCTTGCGTTGTTTACGGCGGAGAAACCGTACAACACTTTGCGGCTACAGAAATTGCTTTCAACAACCTTGTTTACACACCGAATGTATACGCGGTGGCGATTGATATTGAGGGCACTACAGTTAATGCCCTTATCAAAGACATTCAATTTCACCCCGTAACCGACAGAATCATTCACATCGACTTTGTTGAGTTGACTCCAGGGAAAAGCGTAAACACAGAAATTCCTGTTGTTATTAACGGAAATGCTATCGGTGTAAGAAATGGTGGTAAATTGCGTAAAACACTTCGTAAGCTGAGTGTTCGTGCTACGCCTGAAAACTTGCCTGACGCCATTACACTCGACATCTCTAAAATGAAAATTGGAGAGAAAATTTACGTTAGAGACGTAGATGCTAAAGGTTTTGACATTCTAACTTCTGGTAATGCGGTAATTGTTGCTGTGAAAACGGCTCGTAATGTCGTTGAAGAAGAGGAAGAAGAAGGAGCTGAAGCTGCTGCTGACGCGCCTGCTGCTGAAGCACCTGCTGCAGAATAAACATGAAAAAATTCCTTATCATAGGATTAGGAAATGTTGGAGCTGAGTATGCAAATACGCGGCACAATATAGGCTTTAAAGTATTGGAAGCGCTCGCGAGTGCTTCCAATACTTGTTTTAAGCCCAATCGTTATGCAGATACTGCAACGATAAAAATCAAAGGCCGTTCGGTTACTTTGGTCAAACCAACCACCTTTATGAACCTTAGTGGAAAGGCGGTAAACTACTATCTGCAGAACGAAAAAATCGCCCTTGAAAACACCCTAATCATCACAGATGATTTAGCGCTTCCCTTTGGTGCGCTTCGCATGCGGACAAAAGGCAGCGATGGTGGACACAACGGCTTAAAACACATCATTCAGACCTTAAACTGTTCACAATTCACTAGAATACGATTTGGGGTGGGCAACGAGTTTTCAAAAGGAAAACAAGTCGATTATGTACTCGGCGAATGGTCTTCTGAAGAAGAAGAAAAATTGAAGGAGCGCTTAGAAACCCTCTCCAAAATGATTCAAAGCTTTGTTTGTATTGGAGCCCCAAAAACCATGACGGACTTCAACGGGAAATAATCCCAAAACCTCTCTCAGCCCTTGTTTTTGTGACGCTTGTAAGGACATCAGGCCTTATCATTTAAATTGCTTATCTTAGTTTCACACAAAAACTCGAAAATGAAAACCCTCTCTCTTTTTGCTGTGTTTATAAGCATTTCCGTATCCGCACAAAATAACAATTGTTGCATCAACCCAAATTGGGTGAATCCGGACGCCATGTGTACGGAACAATACGAGCCTGTAACGGGTTGTGATGGAAAGTTGTACAGCAATGCTTGTTTTGCATCGATTGCCGGAGTAAGCTCTTGGGAAAACAGTGCTGGAGAGCTTACCAATATAGATTGGGATTGTGCATCTAGCCCGGTCCTTTGTGAAACACCCTCAGGAGTTGTCATTTATGAGGTGGGTGATTGGACCAACCCCGATAATCCTTGCGAAGCGGGTTACTGCAGTGCAGATGGATTCTTTTCTCAAATCGTATATGACTGCCCCTACGAGATGGGAATCCCGTGTGAGGGAGAGTTGGTGCAAGTACCTGGGCAATGCTGTTCGGAATGCATTGAAGAGGAGCCTCTGTGTACTTCTAGCAGTGGAATAGAAATCTATGAAGCCGGAGACTGGTTTAACCCCAACAACCCTTGCGATGCGGGGTTTTGCGGCGAAGATGGAACTTTCTCCATGATGATTATTGATTGTGCAGAACCTATGGGTGTAGAATGCGATGGTGAATGGGTTGACGTGGAAGGGCAATGCTGTTCAGAATGTGTTGAAATTACCGATAACGTCTGTTCAGGAGTTTCTATTACACTGAACCAAGGCTGGAATATGATTGGTTTCGGATGTGACAGCGACAAAAATGCTTCAACGACTTTTTCCAGCATACAGAACCAACTCATCATCGCCAAAGATGGCGTTGGAAATGCCTACTTAACCGAATATGACTTTAACGGAATTGGTGATTTAAAACGCGGCTATGGCTACTTGATAAAAGTCACCGAAGAAATTCCGAATTATAACATTTGCAGGTAATACACTCTAAAAAAATTCTATCCGCTATCTCTGGGATTACTCGTTGACGGATTTAAACGTTTGTGGATTACACAAAACAATCCCTTTAAAGAAGGTGTAAAGTAGTCTAGGGTCTCCGAATACATCTTGAAACGCTGTACCGGAAATGATAAGCATCGTAAATCGGGAAAAGCAATCGTTGTGGGCTATTTGAATACCTCGAAGAGTTTTATGACTGCTACTTACCCCTCAAATGCATTGGCTGCAATGCTCTAAAAGGTAAAGAACTCAAGAAGCTTCTTAACTCTTCTGTGCTTTGTTTCGGAATTCCTGAAGATTATTCAACAGTAACCGACTTGGCAAGATTTCTCGGTTGATCAACATGACAACCACGCATCACCGCAATGTGGTAGGAGATTAGCTGAAGTGGTATGGTTGTCAACAATGGGCTCAAACGCTCATCTACTTCGGGAACCTCAATCACATGGTCCGCGATGCGGGTAACATCAACATCCCCTTCGTTTACGATGGCAATGATTTTTCCATCTCTGGCCTTAATTTCTTGTATGTTACTAACGACTTTTTCGTAATGCTCCGTTTTTGTAGCAATCACAACCGTTGGCATGTCTTCATCAATCAAGGCAATCGGTCCGTGCTTCATTTCTGCCGCTGGATAACCTTCGGCGTGTATGTAAGAAATTTCTTTCAGCTTTAAAGCGCCCTCCAAAGCCACTGGGAAGTTAATTCCACGTCCTAAGAACAAGCAATTGGGTACATCCTTATAAGCTGCGGCAATTTTTTTCGATTGGGCGTCGAGCTTGAGGGTCTCTTCCACTTTTTTAGGTAGGGTATCTAACTCTAAGATTAATCTTCTAAACTCTTGCTCTGAAATTGTTCCTCGTTTTCTACCCAAACTCAAAGCCATCGTGATAAAGACGGTAACTTGGGCGGTGAAAGCCTTTGTCGATGCAACACCAATCTCAGGGCCTGCATGAGTATAGGCTCCTACGTGTGCTTCTCTCGCAATGCTCGAGCCTACGACGTTGCAAATTCCAAAAATCGTAGCCCCCTTAGCTTTTGCCAATTTAATGGCGGATAAAGTGTCCGCAGTCTCTCCCGATTGTGAAACCGCAATGACGATGTCTTTTTCGGTGATGATGGGGTTTCTGTAACGGAACTCTGAGGCATATTCTACCTCAACAGGGATGCGCGTTAAGTCTTCTATCAAATACTCCGCAACGAGTCCTGCATGCCATGAAGTTCCACAGGCTACAATAATAATTCGATCTGCGGTTAAGAATTTTTGCTCGTATTCATCAAGACTGCCTAACCTAATGGTTCCCTGGTTCACCAATAAGCGCCCACGAAGAGTGTCAAAAATAGATTTCGGCTGCTCGTTAATTTCTTTGAGCATGAAGTGGTCATACCCTCCCTTTTCAATCGACTCGATTTCTATAGCCAGTTCTTGAACGTAAGGGCGTTTCAGTTCGTTGGCAATCGTTCGAATTTCTAATCCCTTTTCTAAAGAAATAAGTGCCACCTCTTCCTCGTTAAGATATACTGCTTGCTTGGTATACTCGATAAAGGGCGTTGCGTCTGAGGCTATAAAATATTCCCCTTCACCAACGCCAATAACAAGGGGGCTACCTTTTTTAGCCACGACAATTTGATCTGGATTGCCTTCTTCTATAACTGCAATAGCATAAGCGCCAACCACCTGATTTAAAGCCACACGAACGGCTTCTGCTAAGCTTACATCTGCATGAATTAAAATGTCCTCAATCAAGTTGACTAGAACCTCTGTGTCCGTATCGCTCTGAAAGGTGTATCCTCGTTTGGATAATCCTTCTTTGATGCTGGCGTAATTCTCAATAATCCCATTATGGATGATGGCTATACGCTTTGACTGAGAATAATGTGGGTGGGAATTCCGGTCGCTTGGAGCTCCATGAGTAGCCCATCGAGTGTGACCAATCCCTAATGTCGCTAGGGAGTCTTCTGCCGGGACAATGCTTTCCATCTGGACAACTTTTCCCTCTTTTTTGTAGATTTCTATTCCGTTGCCATTCAGCAAGGCAACCCCTGCGCTGTCATAACCTCGGTACTCAAGTCTTTTTAATCCTTTAACCAATATTGGGTACGCTTTTTTGCTCCCCAAATAACCTACTATTCCACACATATCCTTTACCTTAGTTCGGTTAATTTTTTAGAGGTCGGAATTTTCGTTACCCCTCAAACAATGTTTCGTAAAAAGGCTTATACTGCTCTTTGTATGCACCCTCCGAAAACTCCAAGGTAGGTAATTTTGAGTCTTCAATCAACTTCAAAACATCTTTATCAAGGTCTATGCTTCCCTTAACCACGGCGTCGGAGTAATTGATTGCCGTCTCCGTTAATTTTTTAAAGTCTGCTTTCTCAAACCCAATAAGGTCTTCTTCGCTATGTCCGTCAAACTTGAGCTTGTTGGATAAATCATCACTAAGAGTACCTTCGAAAGACTGGTTGTATAGTGAAACAACGATTTTGGTGTTCTCAAAAATAGGATCGTCGTGGTAAAACTTTTTCAAATACATCGGCAAGAAGCTTGCCATCCACCCATTACAGTGAATTACATCTGGTGACCAGCCTAACTTTTTCACAGACTCAATAACACCTCTACAGAAGAACAAGGCGCGCTCGTCGTTATCGTCGTAAAACTTTCCTTTCTTGTCTTCCGTAGTAAACTTTCTCTTAAAGTATTCTTCGTTATCTATGAAGTATACTTGCATCCTTGCTTGAGGTATAGATGCAACTTTGATAATCAATGGCTGATCAATATCATTTACGATAAGATTCATTCCCGAAAGACGTATTACTTCGTGAAGTTGATGTCTTCTTTCGTTGATGCATCCAAAACGAGGCATAAACAACCGAACTTCAATGCCAGACTCATTCATGGCTTGTGGTAAAAAACGAGAAGTCTTAGATAAGTCATTCTCAGGTAAGTACGGGGAAATTTCTTGTGAAACGTATAGTATTCTTTTCTTAGCCATAACTTTACATCCTGTTATTCAAATTCAAGACGCAAAAATACAAAATAATCTCGAGTTTATTAAGTTTTTCAGTAGCTTTAACCCCTGTTTTAGCAAGAAGCGATGAAAATCATTTCAACCGTATCCGATTTAAGTCTTTTTTTAAATGCAAACTCAAAGTCTCGCAATTTGGGTTTTGTGCCTACTATGGGTGCCTTGCATCTCGGACACTTGAGTTTAATTCAAAAGGCTTTGGAACAAAACGACCTTGTTCTGTGTTCAATTTTTGTAAACCCAACCCAATTCAATAACAGCGAAGACTTAGAGCAATACCCCGACCGAATTCAGGAAGACCTAAAGGCTTTAGAAGAGGCCGGATGTCATGCTGTTTTTACCCCTATCGAATCCGAAATTTACCCTAAAGACTACGTCTCTAAACAGTACGATTTTGGTTTGCTCGACAAGGTCATGGAGGGAGAAAATAGACCGGGACACTTTGAAGGGGTTGCTGCGGTTGTGTCAAGGCTATTTGAACTTGTAAAGCCCCAAAAAGCCTACTTCGGGGAGAAAGATTTTCAACAATTAACCATCATCAAATCGCTTGTTCAGCAGGAACGGTTAAATCTTGAAATTGTGGCTTGCCCGATTTTGAGAGAATCCGACGGCTTGGCGATGAGCTCCAGAAACCTTCTTCTTCAACCAAAAGCTCGAGAAGCTGCCGCTCGAATCTACAAAAGACTTTTGCGGGTCAAAAGACTTGCCTCAAATCAACCCATTCCCGAAGTCAAAAAGTGGATCACCCAAGCCTTTGATGAGGACCCTGATTTAACTCTTGAATACTTTGAGATTGTAAATACCGCCGATTTACAGCGCTCTGCCAGCTGGTCTGACCACAAAGATCACATTGCTTGTATCGCCTGCTACGCAGACGCTATTCGACTGATAGACAACCTTTTTATCGAAATAAATTAATCCGACCGTCTAACAAACATTTTGTTTACCTTTGACGCATGCAAATACAGGTCGTTAAATCTAAAATTCACCGGGTTAAAATCACCCAAGCTGACTTAAACTACATCGGTAGCATTACCATCGATGAGAGTCTCATGTTAGCCTCTAACATCATTGAAGGGGAAAAGGTTCAAATTGTAAACATCAATAATGGTGAACGCATCGAAACCTACGCCATAAAAGGTGTTAAAGGTTCGGGTGAAGTCTGCATGAACGGTCCTGCTGCGCGAAAAGTTCAACCCGGAGATATTGTGATCATCATCTCTTACGCAAGCATGCCACTTAATGAGGCTAAGAAGTTTACGCCCGCATTAATCTTCCCAAACGAAGAAACCAACCAGCTTGATTAGTCATGAAGGCCCAGATCTTATCTTTCCTTAAATATGTGTTTTTTCTGGGTATTGGCGCCCTCTTCCTTTACTTTGTCCTTCGAGATCAGGACATAGACAAGATGCTCCAAGATCTTCGCAACGCAAAATATGGATACCTTATTTTCTCGATGATCTTTGGTTACGCTGCTTACGTTTTTAGAGGCTTACGCTGGTTACTCTTACTTAAAACCATGAACTACAAAACAAGCGCCAACCTTGCCACACAAGCCATTGCTTCAGGCTATCTTGCCAACGCAATATTCCCCAGAGCAGGCGAAATTGTTCGTTGTACAAGCCTCTACAAGGTAACGGGTATTCCGGTAAACAAACTTTTTGGAACCATTCTTTTGGAGCGCGCCGTTGATTTAGTCCTTTTGGTTTTGTGCATCACTTTAAGCTTTGTTTTGAAGTTCTCTGAACTGAGCAACTTTTTTACATCGATCTCCAGCGAAACTGAGCCCAATGAAGCTTCGAACACTCCTATTCTTATTCTCGCCGCAGTGGTTGTCATTGTGGGAGCTTTATATTTCTTTAGGAATGCGCTAAAAAACAGCAAGCTCTACCTAAAAGTTGTCGCGCTTTGGGAAGGCGTCAAAGAAGGTTTTAAAACAGCCTTTTACATGAAAGAAAAGTCTCTATTTATCCTTTACAGTTTACTCATTTGGCTGATGTATTTGTTGATGACTTACATTTGCTTCTTCAGTGTTCCTGAAACCTCCAACCTAAGCCTTGTTGACGGATTATACATTATGGTTATTGGCGGATTGGGAATGATTGTTCCTGTACAGGGTGGGCTGGGTCCTTACCACGCAGCAGTTACCTTGGGTATTGCAAGTATTGGCCTTGCGGAAAGCACTGGAATCACGCTTGCGGTATTAATTCATACCGCTCAGTCAATAATGATTATCATCACCGGAATTATTGCGGCAATTGTTTTATCTTTCGCTAAAAGAAAAGCAGGCCATCATGAAGCAAGTGACGCTCCTTCAGTCTAAAATTTTATCCTTTTCAGAATTAAAAACACAAACAGAAAAATGGCGTAACAACCATGAAAAAATTGTGTTTACCAACGGCTGTTTTGACTTGCTCCACCTGGGGCATATTGACTACTTAGCCAAAGCCCGCGATTTAGGAAGCCGTCTTGTAATCGGACTAAATACAGATCGCTCTGTGCAAAACATAAAAGGCCCCTCTCGGCCCGTTAAAGACGAGCTTAGTAGAGCTCATATTCTTGCCGCAATGGGGTTTGTAGATGCCGTTGTTCTGTTCGATGAAGAAACTCCTATTCATCTCATTTCTTTAGTAAAGCCCGACATTCTTGTTAAGGGTGGGGATTATGCTATTGAGGATATTGTAGGACACGAATTGGTTCAAAAATACGGCGGGAATGTTTGCACCATCCCTTTTGTTGAAGGCTATTCAAGCAGCCGACTCATCAATAAGATTAACCAAGGATAAATGGCTAAACCAAAGATTAAAACAGCTTATTTCTGTCAAAACTGCGGAGCCCAACACCCAAAATGGCAAGGCCAATGTGTCGCGTGTAAAGAGTGGAACACCGTTGTTGAAGAAGTGGTTCAAAAAGAGCCCGTAAAAGTCTGGGCAAAAAAAGAATCAAAGCACAAAGTTAAAGCGCTTAAAGTTGCCGAAATCTCTCTTGAGAAAGAAGCTAGAATACAAACAAATAATGTCGAGCTCGATCGTGTTTTGGGGGGAGGAATCGTTCCTGGGGCGATTGTTCTATTGGGTGGAGAGCCCGGTATTGGGAAGTCAACGTTGATGTTGCAACTTGCTTTAAGCTTAAAGAGCTGTAAAACACTTTACGTTTCTGGAGAAGAGAGTGACAAGCAAATTAAAATGCGTGCAGAACGACTCGGCGAAGAAGCTTCCGATTGTTACATCCTCACCGAAACCGCAACACAAAACATCTTTACACACATCCAAAGCTTAGACCCTGACTTGGTTGTAATTGATTCAATCCAAACGCTACACAGTCAGGCCATCGACTCGTCTCCAGGGTCCATTTCACAAATCAGAGAAACCGCAGCTGAGTTGTTGCGATTTGCCAAAGAAACTGCTACGCCCGTCATTCTCATTGGTCACATTACTAAAGATGGTAATATTGCCGGTCCTAAAATCTTAGAACATATGGTTGATGTTGTCCTTCAGTTTGAGGGAGATCGAAACCACATCTACAGAATCCTCAGGGCTCAGAAAAACCGATTTGGATCTACGGCTGAACTGGGTATTTATGAAATGGTTAACTCGGGCCTTCGCGAAGTTCACAACCCATCCGAAGTTCTGATTTCTCAAAAAGAAGAAGCTCTGAGCGGTACTGCTATTGCAGCAACGGTAGAGGGGATGAGACCGATGCTTATTGAGATACAGGCACTAGTGAGCTCTGCAGTATACGGCACTCCTCAGCGAAGTGCAACAGGCTTTGACCTTCGAAGATTAAGCATGCTCTTAGCTGTGCTGGAAAAAAGATGTGGATTTCGGCTGGGTGCTAAAGATGTGTTCCTAAATATTACCGGAGGAATTAAGGTAGACGATCCGTCAATTGATTTGTGCGTCGTAGCAGCTATTTTGTCCTCTAATGAGGATGTGGCGATTTCTGATAAAATCTGTTTCGCCGGGGAAGTAGGCTTATCTGGTGAAATTAGACCCGCTACAAGAATTGAACAACGGATTTTAGAAGCGGAAAAACTGGGCTTCGAACAAATTTTCATCTCTCGTTACAACAAAGTAGAGATCGGAAAGTTCGGCATTAAGGTCATGGCTTTTGGTAAGATTGAAGAAATTTACCAAAGGCTCTTCAACTAGTCTCACCTCGCGAATTCCTCATCAATCGTGAGGTGCTTTACAGCAAAAGTGAAGGTTTTCATAAGCCAAGGAATCCGCCTTAACCGAATCTGCAGAATAACCTAGCTCACTAATGACCGCTCTAAGGTGGTCTAAAGACGTTTTATCACGCCTATAACGGATGGTCAAAGCTCCAGACGCCACGTCCATCTCTGCATACTTTACCCCCTTTTCATAAGCTAACGTTTTATTGACGATCAGGTTTTCGCACATCTCACAGACCGCACTCGTTTGAATGACTGCTGTAACTACTTTTTTTGCCTTGACCTGAGCAAAGGAGGCAGTTGTTGTGAGCATCGCCATCAGTAAAAGCCATTTTCTCATAATTCCTCTTTTTCTTTGTTTATTCGGAAACGAATTCCTGTGTACCATTTTCTGCCGTGAGTGGGCCCCCATATCATGGCAGCATCAAAGCCCTCACTGAAAGGGTTCCTAGCATTTCTGATTGGATTTTCTTGTACGTAATTTAGCAAATTTTCGACCCCCAAATACCATTCCAGCTTTTTAAACCGCTTGGTGTATTGCGCAGAAACCAATTGGAATTTTGGAGACCAATACGATGGAATTCGGTTTCCCTCTGAATTGTCTTCTGGGACTCTGCTCGGGCCGACATTTTGAACCGTTATATTTACATCCCATTTGTTTTGCCAAGGTACATAAGAAACTTGAGCCATTGATCTGTATTTAGGAACAAAAGGGACTGCTTTGTATCCAGTCTCCGAGCCGTAAGTCGTTTTGGTTTCATTCCACTTATGTGCATACTTCAATTCCCACCCCTCATAGGGCTCTATGCTTGCGTCCAATTGAAGGCTGTTGGAAAGGGATCGACCTTTCAAATTGTATATTTTTATCCGACTACTCTCTTCTAGGTCAACGACCACTTGGCTGTTAAAGTCTGTTTGATAGAAATCGATATTTAATGCTGTTTCTTTTCCGTATATGTGTGTGTTGTAGGTAAAATTAACTCCGTAATTCCACGCTTCCTCTGCGGCTAGGCTGGCATCGGGCATTTCTAAGGTTCTTGAGCTAAAGAAATACGAAATGTTTTCCGAAAAAACATTCGCTTGTCGATATGCCTTGCCCACAGATGCGCGCACCACTGCATTTTCTAGAGGGTTGTATCGCAAGTGTAAACGAGGGCTGTACCACATACCTAAGTCTTTTGAGTGGTCTGCACGCATTCCTAGCGTCCCACAAAACCTTGCGCCTGCTTTGTATTGTAGTTCTCCAAAAACGCCCAAAATGTGGTCTTTTCGATTGAATATTTTCTCGCTTAACTGCCGTAATTTTAACCCCTCTTGATAGTGGTCGCCATAATAGGTAAGCCCAGCCTTGTAGGTTTTCGAATCATCGCCAAAATTGGACTGGTAAATTGCATTTAGATAACTACTTTCTTGCACTCCTTTGTAATGAGAACTGCCGAAAAAAGTCTTTTGATCGTGGAGTCTAAATGTACTTATTAATGCCAGGCTTGTTCCTGGTTTGTCAAAAATAAACCCTGTTTTAGAGTGTATCTCCAGCTGTTCTGTTTGAAGCCTTACCTCATAAGGGTTTTTAAACTCAATCAGTTCTGTTCTTGGATTGTCCGTGTTGTATTGGCCCCCCAATTTCTCTTCGCTAAGATATCGCATTCCAAAAGTAATATGGCGATTGTCAAACCCGACATAATCCCAACGATTCAATAATGATAGTCTCTTTATTTGAGGGTCTTCTACAAACCCGTCCTTATTATTATCAACCTCCTGACCTAAATAAGAATAGTGTCCTAGCAAAACCGTCTGCCAATCTCCTTCCAAAAGAGGGGAGGCAACAAAATTATTTTCCAACATGCCCATGCTGTTCAAGTAAGTATTCCACATAAGAGCTGGGGCGGTTTGAGGCTTGTAGAGCTCAACATTAATTTGTCCACTCAAAGACTCAAACCCATTGACCACAGAGCCTGTGCCTTTAGACACCTGTATAGACTCAATCCAGACTCCGGGAAGAAAACTTAAGCCATAGGAAGCGGACAAACCTCTCAAAAAAGGCTTATTTTCAAACAACACTTGAGCATAGACTCCGTCTAAGCCAAGCATTTGAATCTGCTTAGCGCCTGTCAATGCGTCGGTAAAACTTACATCAACGGAGGGGTTGGTTTCAAAACTCTCCGACAAGCTACAACAGGCGGCCTTTTGAAGCTCCTCGCTAGAAATCCATTCAACATTATTTACCTGTAATAATGACTTCGCATTTGTTTTGCGACGATCCATTAGGTTTACCTCTAAAAGTGTTTTGGCTTGTAATATAAATTTTACCGTCCCCTCTTTTTTTACCTCTACGGTATCACTTTCATAGCCAACAAAGCTAGCCACTAAGGACGTTGGGAACTCAGATGTTGCTTTTAAGACAAATGCTCCGAGATTATCGGAAATCGTTCCTCGCTGATCTTCAACACAAAAAACATGAGCTCCCGGCAAGGGGGCTAAAACACCTTTGGCATTTCGCTCGTATACAAAGCCCTCTATATTGATGGCAGGCGGGGCTTGCTGCGCAAATATAGGGCTCGCAAATGCAACAAAAATGAATTGTATAATGTACTTTTTTACCATACAGTAAACCTTAACGCGCTTTTTTGTGTCGGGGAATCAGCAACAAGAGCTCCCCTAAACTTTTTAAAACCTAAATTTACAGCTAAAACTTCAATTTTCGTGCCCAAAGCGCTTGAGGGAGCTATGAAGATCTCTTAAATTTAATACAAAAACTTGTTGTATGGGTAGCGTCGAGCGTGTATTTCCTTAACAAGTTCGTAAACGGTTGTTTTGAACCCTTCCCAATTGTCTTTTTGATGGGCAGAAATAAAAATACAGTTCTCATTCATTTTAGACATCCATGTACTTTCCCAGTCTGCCAATGAATTGTTGGCTCGAGTTCTTGGGGTTAAATCATCCTCGTCTTTGGGTGTGTATGAAAACAGGTCTATCTTGTTAAAAACCATCAAGGTCGGCTTGTCAGAAGCCTGTATTTCGTCTAGAATGTTGTTTACGGAGTCTACTTGCTCCTCAAAGTGCTCATGAGATATGTCTACCACGTGAATGAGAAAGTCGGACTCCCGAACTTCGTCTAGTGTCGACTTGAAAGACTCAACGAGTTGGGTAGGAAGTTTTCGGATGAATCCTACGGTATCGGAAAGTAAAAAAGGAAGGTTTTCAATTACCACCTTACGCACGGTTGTGTCTAGAGTCGCAAAAAGTTTGTTTTCGGCAAAAACCTCTGACTTGCTCAATGCGTTCATGATTGTCGATTTACCCACGTTTGTATAACCTACCAGTGAAACGCGTATCATTTGCCCTCTGTTTTTACGCTGGGTTGCCATTTGCTTATCAATGGTTTTGAGCTTTTTCTTCAAAAGAGAAATTCGCTCACGGATGATTCGCCTGTCGGTTTCAATCTCTGTTTCTCCGGGCCCTTTCATACCGATTCCCCCCTTTTGTTTTTGAAGGTGCGTCCACATTCGGGTCAATCGAGGTAATAAATACTCGTATTGGGCCAGCTCCACCTGGGTACAAGCATGAGCGGTTTGGGCTCGGCCGGCAAAAATGTCAAGAATCAAGTTGGTGCGATCCAGGATCTTTCGCTCACCGAATATCGTTTCTATGTTTCGAAGTTGTGACGGGGAAAGCTCATCATCGAAAATAACAATGTCAACATCATTTTCCTTAACATACTCTAAAATCTCATTGATTTTTCCTGAACCGATAAACGTTTTTGGATTCGGCTTAGCTAGTTTTTGCGTAAACCTAAGAATTGGTTTAGCGCCAGCTGTTTGCGCCAAAAAAGCAAGCTCATCAAGGTATTCTTTTGACTTTTTTTCGTCTTGGATTTGGGTGATTACCCCAACCAAAACGGCCGTCTCTCCTGTTGGTTTAATAGACCCTTTTTTTGGCATAAATGGTTATGGCCAAACTGACCATGGAATCTTACTAAGAATTAATACTAGAGCAACTAAATAGGAGACCCACTTTACTTTATGCTTTGTGCGATCATCAATGTCTTTTTTAGATTTCGAGTACGCTCTCGTAATCAGAATGATGGCTATAAGCATCATTACTGGGTGCTCTAGAGCGTACAGCCTTAATGTGGGGTCTTTCATTACAGAGCCCATGGCAGGCATAGCAGAGGTCGTTATTGGGCTGATGAAATATAAAACCAAGCCAATGGTCAACTGAAGGTGGGCCAAAATCAAGAGTATCAACCCGTTTTTACGGTGTGCCTCAGTATGTTTTTGGTTTTTTTGATAGGCGATGAATGACTTCAAAAGGGCCAGAAAAAGTACCGTCAGTAATAAATACGGCATAAAACTATGTAAGTGCTTTAGTCCTGTGTACATGGTTTTGGGTTTTTTATTTCTGCTAATTTACTAATTTCAGAAGCAATGAGAGCATTACCAAGTAGTTCTTATTTACTTCTTATAAAAGTCCGTTCATGCACTCTTTTTGTTTGAGCTTTATGTTGAAATAAGACAACAGTCTCCATGCGTTTTGATCCGAAATTAAACGCAGAAAAAATTACCTTTGCAAACAGATTTATCAAACACCTATGAAGTACAGACGTTTAAGCCCTGAAGAATTAGAGCCTCTGAAAGAGGATTTTATACAGTTTCTGTCCGCCAACACAATTACAGGTGACGATTGGGCAAAAACAAAAGCAAATAAGCCTGAAGAGGCTCAAAAAATAATCGGTCTATTCAGTGATATCGTTTGGGAGAAGTCCCTAGAAAAAATTGAATCTTTAGAGCATCGAGACGATCGATATTTAAAAGTCTTTCTCTTTGAAGAGAAAAAAATAAGCATGGTAGGTTTTTCGGTCCAAGCAGAAGGCGCCCCCTCCCTATTCGAAGAAAAAACCTTTTCGGATCTAGCATCAGGGGCGCTGAAGTTTTCTGAACTAGAGGCAGACTTCTTTACTTCCACAAAAAACTACACGAAAGAACGCTCCTACGAGATGTTTGAAATGATGGAGGCGGGCTGCACGCCCTGTGAAAAATCTTATTTTTACGGAATAAAATCTTTGATGAAATAGCATTGGTTTGACAAAGGCTTTAACTTTAGGAAAGAAAATGACTAAAACGAGTCCTGCTGTCTACTAAATTCTGATTTTTTCCTGTTCCACAAAAAAACGGGAGTCCCTTCGTGGTTTCTCCCGCTTTTAATTCCTTTTACCGGACGTTTTATCTAATGACCAATAAATAACATGATCATTTTATCTGACGGCAAACGCTTTTAGTTTTTAACGATTTTGAATGTTTTTATATTTTCTTTTTCCGTGTGCACCATAAGTACGTATGCCCCTGCCGGCAAATTTTCCATACTTATGTTTGTCTGCGACCCTATTACTTTATTCTGATCTAATAAGCCCCCCAAAACATCATACAATTGATAATCCAGTCTCTGACCACCATAATTAACGATTTCAAGTGTTAACAGGTTTGTTCTTGGATTAAAGTAAGTGGTCAGTTCCTGATCAGAATTAGCTATTTCCTTCTTTTTTATTTCCTTCTTTTTCCGGATTGGAGATTCTAAACGACAAGACGCTGCTGAAGTAGAGGTCTCACAATCTCCTCCATCGTTATTATGACACAATAAATTAGCTCCGTATTGCTGATCATTACCATCACAGTAACAATCTCCAATCCAGGACTCAGGATGACACTCTCCACTTCCGTCACAATCTAAAATTTCTCCTGACGGACAAGTTGTGGTTGAAGTGGGAGTAGTACCACAATCTCCTCCATCGTCATCATGACACAATAAATTAGCTCCATATTGCTGATCATTACCATCACAGTAACCATCGCCAATCCAGGTTTGAGGCCAACAGTCTCCGCTTCCATCACAGTCCAAAACTTTTCCCGGTGGACAAGCATCACTACTACAATCACAATCTCCTTGATCAAAATTAAACGCAGAACAACTAAAGTTAATTAATTCGCCCAGATGCCAATAATCCGAATTATCACAAAGGTTATTGCCTAACCAGCTTTCCGGAGCACAATTCCCGTTGCAATCTGATATTAATGTTGGTAAATCAACAGTATTAGTAATCCCAACAGCCTTCCATGCATTTACAACTGCCTGAGCTTCACCTGTGTCAGGGCATCTACCATACATTTCTACTGCTGCATCATACATGTATTTTGCTGCATCATGATGATTAATCGTCTCAGTAAATTTTTCGGTTATCGCTTTGTAAACGATCTTTTCTGCCTTTTGAATACCTATGCCTGACACATCATAATTTGTCCCGTTATCATTTATGCCTGAACCGCCCTCACACAAAAGATAAAACCAATAAGACATAATAGACATATTGGTATGAATACCGCCTTGATCATGGGAATTTGGATTCGTATCTGCCCAATTATTGCCTAAGTATGTATCCGGTTGATCAGCATAGCCAGGATTATTAATCTTTCTTAAACCTGACTTACCCGGTCTTTTATCAAAATCTTCTCCAATAGACCACAAATCATCATGATTTATTGTTCCGGCATAGTTTTCTACACAAACGGCCCAAATATCAGAGAGCCCTTCATTTATGGCTCCTGATTCTCCGACAGGATGGTTAAGACCTAAATAACCTTGAGCAACACCGTGACCATACTCGTGTGCCATAACATCGAGAGAGGTCTGACGTAGGAAACCATCTGTCCCGTTAAAGGTTGAAGGCTCTCTAACAATTATCGAAGCTTGCTTACCCTCCCCATTAATGAAATGCCACTCGGTTTGCCCATAAAGGTTCTCGCCACGCTTTTGTGTAGCCAGTGTAATGGCAATTGGAGTGTTATGACCATCAAAACCATCTCTCCCATGAACGCTCTTAAAATAATCATAAGTCATCGCAACTCCCCAATGCGCATCCAAAGCGGCTTTAGTTTTAGGATTCATAGAACCATCTGGAGTATTATCTTGAACCGTCTGTTCCCAACTCTGATTATTTACAGTCTGATAGGCATAACCCTTAGAGGTGAGTGTCTGTATGCCTCTGGTAAGATCAATCAAAACATATTGCCCGGCAGCCCATCCCTCTGTGATCTTCGCCGTATTAATCGTTTGATCTCCTGAATATTCGGTAGTAACAACTACCGATACTGATTCGTATCCCGGCGTGACCTGTGCAAATGCACTTGTGATAATTAATGATGCAACTAATAATTTATTAATTTTTTTCATTATTCCTTTTGTTAATTAATACCAAAGTACAAAGGTAGTTTATCTACAGTCTGACGAAATAGGTAAAACCTCTCATTTAACAGGTGATGTCACCTATTGCGTTGTTATTCTGGCAATTAAACGAAGGCTTTAACCTTTACTAAGACGATGACTTTGAAATTGTCATGCGGTCATGCAGTTTTAAATTATTCATTATCAACTGTAAATTATCCTTTCTTATTGACTTTGACAATCTCTTCTCTAACTTCTTAACTACTGTCTCCTGAATTCTGACTACTGACTGCTGACTACTGACTGCTGATAATAATATCTCAAAAAAAAGACCCTTTCTTTCGAAAAGGTCTTTTAATATTTTAATTCTAGTAAATGATTAATAGAACTTTGCTCTATTTTCCTCAATCTCTGCCAAGTCTTTTAAAGAAT
>JAQWKY010000095.1 GCA_029247585.1 Flavobacteriales bacterium
GACTATATAGATAATGATGGCTATTATGACTCCCCGACTACTGCTATTTACACGGTCAATAACCATTCAGATGGTATTGATATTTATTTATTTGATGATTCTTCTCAACAAGGTGGGAGAGCTAACGGAGTGGGAGAATCTTCTGAATTTTGGGTTTCTGGAAGTTATTGGGATAGCCCTTATGGTTCTTTAGTCAAATCCCATGTAATATCTCATGAAATGGGTCATGTGTTTTTTCTTTGGCACACATTTCATGGCACATATAACGAGGGAGGAGATTCCAATCAGTGCTCTGAATTAGTAGATGGTTCAAATTCTAGTTTTTGTGGAGATTATGTTACAGATACACCTGCTGATCCACATCTTCAATTCAATGTAAATTATCCTAGTTGTACGTGGAATAGTAGTGGCAATGATTCAAATGGAGATAATTATGATCCCGATGAAGCTTTAATTATGACCTATACGCATCCGGATTGTATGAGTTATTTTTCAATCGGTCAGGGACAGCGTATGAGAAACGCAATTGCAACTCTTCCCCATCTAATTAATTCTGTTGTTGATTGTGGTACAGATTGTCCATCTGTTTTGACAATTACTGAAAATTTAACTTCTGGAGGTACAGATATTCAAAGAGCTTCTGAATATATTATAGCAAGTAATATTATTGAAAATTATGCTACAGCGACATATAAAGCTGGTCAAAGTATAGATCTCATTCCAGGTTTTCAAACAAAAAGCAGTTCCTTTTTTTCAGCATTTATTGAGTCGTGTGATGACTCACAAAATCGAGTAAATGCAAGAATGATTGGAAAATCTGAAGTAAATAATGACCAAGAGGGAATAACTAGTACATTTGGTCAACATAATGATTTTTCAATTTATCCAAATCCCTCTAATGGTCAATTTAATATCGTTTACAGTTTTGAAAATAATAAGAAATACGAAGTTCACATTTACAACAATTTAGGGAAAATTGTTAAAGCTGAAAATATTAATTTGGAAAGTCCGGTTATAAATTTTTATCCTCTTTATAATGGGGTATATTACTTGAAATTGTTTAATGATAATGTGTTAGTTGGAGTCTCAAAAATGATTATTCATAATTAAAATCAATAAATATGAAAAACATTCTATTTGTAATATTGTTGGCATTTTCTTCTTGTGGGGAGAATGACGAAATAGACCAAAGTAATCAAATTATTGGAAAGTGGAGTCTTGTAAATGTAATGGCCGGTTTTTCTCCCGAAGAAATTTATGATAGTGGTATAATTTTATGGGAGTTTACTTCTGAAAATCAGATTTTAGTTGAAATCAATACAGAGTTAAACGAATCAAGTAATGTCCCATTAAATAATAATGGGACATATAATTTTGAGTTGATAGAAAATAAAATAAATATTGAGGATATAGAGTATGAATATCACTTAGATAATGGTCATTTAATTTTGTCTCATCAGGTAGCGTCTGATGGCCCAAGATTAGAATTTATTATAGCTGATTAAAGGTTCATTTCAAGAATAGAAAGTCCATAATTTATAAGCTACCCTAACCCAACCAAGGGTCAATTTAACTTACGAATTGATGGCCATGTTGAACAATTAGTAGCATTGGAATTAACAGACTTATTAGGGACGGTTATCCTAAAAGAGACAGGAAATAAAAGCAATTACATCTTTGATCTTTCAAAATATCCTAAAGGAAATTAATGTTTTTTCAAATAATGTAAATGACCTGGTTAAAGCTGGCGAATCGGCTACTTATAACTTCTGTTGGGATTCGAATGAAGATGACCCAATCATTTCGTTTAAAATTGAGGAAGATTTTTTTCTAATGTACATAGTTACAGACACATCAAAATGTATAAATAATATATTTATCGATAGTGTAAATATCGAATTGAATGCAGTATTTCTGCGAATTGAATAAGGTCAAAACAATAGATGAAATAAGTACGCTCACTTTTTTCGGACTAATTGAGTTAGCAATACTTTTTGAATGCACTTTTTCAAAAAGTTTTCGTTAGGTTTGAAATACAGCATACATTGATGGTTATGTCATCTCTCTTCTTTTATCTGCGAAGTCTATTAAATAGTTTCATCTATCAATGTGGGTGATGGATTAAAAGTTTGAAATACATACCCATAGAATTTATTTTTATGGGTGCTATCAGTTCTGTATTTGTTTATTTTTGTTTCAAATGATGACATAAAAGCTATGAAAGGGATTGCTACTTTGTTTATTGTTCTAATTACAACGATTTATACTCAAAACTTTGAAAAACAAAATTTAACAGGTCACTGGACCTTAATTTGTCATGAAAATCTAGATACAAATCAAAGGGATTGCAGACCGCAAGAAGAGCGGCATAATGGGCGCTTGACCTTTGAATTTAGCGATGACGGAAAGCAGGGAGAAATCAGGGGCAGGACGACTTCAAACAGCGTCTTTGGGACTTACGAACTGGGTGAAAATCAGGCCATCGAGGTAAAGAAATTTGGGGGGACTAAAGTATTGGAGCGAGGCTGGGGTAAGGATTTCTCGAGAAAAATAAAACAAGTTTCGTCCTACGAACATTATAGTGACACGCTAAGGCTATTTTACGATTCGAGTAAATGCATGACTTTCGTTCCCCACCATGCAGACAAGGGCATGAAAAACCCAGAATGATTCCTATTTGGTAGAAACCAAAAAACCCAATTAGGATTTTCATAAAATGAATTTCTTAAATTTGAGGTTTTGCTTTAATAGAATATTTATTTACTCAGAAAGTTAATTTAAAGAATAGAAGGGTAACTGTCATTTACTTAAATCATTATGAAAATACTTTTAGCAATAGTTATTTCAGTTTTATTTTTATCATGTTCTTCTAATAAAGAAGATGAAGGATTTAAATTTTCAACAAACATAGAAGATTTACGGAATAAAAAAATGAGGATGAAAATCGTATTAAATGGTTTAATAAACACACCTTTTTTAATGATTCAAGTAGTAATTTTTGCTCGAAGATCAATAACAGCAATCTGTATGGAATAGGTGCTGAAATAAAGGTTCCTAAAGAATTATGGAACACTAACTTTATTTTGAGTATAAAATCTAAGTTGAAAAAGGAAAGTGACAACCCAAATTTTTCAATGGTTATTCAAATGAGTTTGAATGACTCATTAATTTTCTGGGAACAAAGAAAATTAAACAATCAGATTCATGAAAATAATCAATGGTATTCAATTTTAGAGGAAATAAAATTCCCGGGGAATTTTTCAACGAATAACTCTATTGTTAAGATGTATTTTATGAATAATGATTCAGTCAATACTTATATTGATGATTTGAGTATTCAATTGTCATCTTTTGATATCCCAACTTTTATCCCAAAACTTGCTGAGGATATGGGTTTTTGTTCACACGAAGTTCAAAAAACAATAAAAAACAATAACTACAGCATCAATATTTGTGAAAATGGAGAAATACAAATTTTAGATTGTAATGGAGCATTTATATTTGAAGGTTTAACACATATAACCGAAATACTACACCACCACCCTGATTCTGGGATTGTAACTAATTTAACATCATCGTTTGCAATAAGGAATATTGAAACAGAAAGCATAACGTTAAGCGCATCAAATTCTGTATGTGAAATCCGCATCAAAATAAATACAACAGATACTGAAGATAAGATGCAATTCTCCACAGAAACAGTTTTTTTTGATTCAACCAGATTGTATAGGGAAGCTCTGGTTTTTAATTATGTTGGTGAATTAAAAGAGGTTTATAAGAAAAACAGAAAAGTTGATGTTGGAAATTTTGAAGATGAATACTGGTTAGAAAAGCAAGGATGTAAAATAGGCTCGAATGAAAACACCTTTTATATGTATAATCAACAAAACATATCTTCCTTACAGTTAGACACAAAACAGAAATACTTAATAGTAAATTTAGATTACTCTAAGGATCACCCATTATTGCATTTTCCATTAATGGATAAAGCGAATAATATTTATGAAGATATTTCATTCCGGGATTATTATAAGAATGAAATAAGAGAAAATGAGTTTACTTTTTCCATAGGTCTGGACAACGATTTTTTTGCCAGAATTTTACGAAATCCTCATGGATTTATAGCAACATATGTCTTCACAGAACATGCCGATTATACGGATATTAAAACACATAGAGCGACCTATTTTGGGGATTCAGAGATAACAAACCCTGAAGATGCTACAGGAGGGTTTATCAAGTATAAAGTTCCTGTTACCAAAAGTGTTTTTTATAGCAATTATGATAAAGAAATGAATGATGATGAAAGAAATGGAACTTCATTTAACACTCCGATTACGTCCATCAGGCATACTCCGGAATTTTTTGATTTCTTATCAGGTATTCAAAAATATAACATAGACATATGTCTTCACACGCCGGAACAACATACAACTACAAGAAAAAATTTAATTGCAGCCGCACAGTTTGCGAAAGAAAACTTTAATTCACCTTGTTGGATTGATCATGGGTATGATAATGGGAATTCTAACAATAGAGAAGATATCGTGTGTGATGGATTAATTAAAGACAGCGAATTTTACAGTTTGGATATTCTAAAGCAAAATAACATTAAATACTTGTGGAATTGTTATTATGAAGATGCCAGACCATTCAGTAAATTTAACTTTTATTCTTTTATTGGCTCTCCTTATATCGGTTTTGGAAATGCTTTTCCTACGCCTTATTACTGGCAACATCAGTCCGAAGCGCCAGGGGTTTATTTTTGGCCAACACATTCGGTTTTAGAGCCGGGGAATAATTGGGATTATTATTTTAACGCGCAAAGAATAAATGATTTTATTCAGAACTATACTGTTGAATTTAATCATTGTTATCCGGCTTGGATAAATCCGTCAAAAGGATTCTGGGATTACTCAGGAGAAGATAAATTGGTTATTAATCCCTCTTTTGATAAAATGCTCAAAACTATAAGTGATTATAGAGATAAAGGACTTGTCAATTTAAGTACAATAAAAGATGTGTTGAACTATTGGACACAACTTGAAGGTGTTATGATTGAGAATGTTGGAAAGAATAAATTTATTATAACGAATAATAACGATAAGTCCGTTGATGGGTTTTCAATTGCAGTTCAGGCAAATATGGTTTATGTTAATAATGAAATTCCAAATCACAAGTTCTATTTAAACGATTTAATTTGTTGGTTTGATTTACAACCATACGAGAGAAAGGTACTTACCTTGATTCCACAAAAAGAATAACCTATATAATATAGTTCGAACACCTATGTAATTAGTATCACTAGGCTCCCATAAACAATGAAAACTTATATGACACCAATTGAACCTTGACTCTAAGGTTAGCATATGTTATTTATGATTATGACAAAAAACTATCTATACGTTTTGATAATAACTTATGGTTCAACGGATAAGTTAATATTGCATAATTATTAATGTTTGACGCAAAAACATGTCGGTTTTGCTCTCATAGGGTTTTAAATCGACCCAACGTATCAATTAAATATGTTTTTGAATTAGGCAGATACTTTATGATTGTATCACGATTTGAGCAAGTGCATGGTTTTTGTTCCCTACCAATCGGTCAAGGAAGGGGAAATCACAAAATGATTTCCATTTGTGGGATGCCAAATGTATGCCCACATTTTCTTTTCTTTGTACTTGTTATATATAGTATTAAAATAAAAAATATTTAAATGTTAAAGAAATTTTTAGTTGTTGCCCTAGCTATTTTTATGGCAATCCCTACGATTGTTAAAGCGGATGAGGGCATGTGGTTGCCCATGTTCATCAAGCGGTTGAATGAAGTAGATATGCAAGCAGCAGGCCTACAATTAACCGCAGAGGAGTTGTACAGCATCAATCAATCGAGTTTAAAAGATGCTATAGCAGTATTTGGTGGTTTTTGTACTGCAGAAGTGATTTCTGCAGAAGGCTTATTATTGACAAATCACCACTGTGCTTACGACGCGATTCAAAGTCACTCGTCCCTAGAAAATGATTATTTAACCGATGGTTTTTGGGCTATGAATCGAACTGATGAATTGGCGAACCCAGATTTGTATGTCGATTTTTTAATCCGCATGGAGGATGTGACCGATAGAGTATTGAAAGAAGTCAGTGACGAATTGTCTGAGGCAGACAGAAAAAAAGCCATTCAAGAAGCTATAAATTCCATAAAGAATGAGGCTGGCGAAGAGAACGATTACATCGTACAAGTCAAATCCTTTTATGAGGGGAATGAGTTTTACATGTTCCTTTATGAACGATTTCAAGACATACGATTGGTGGGTGCGCCACCATCCTCTGTTGGGAAATATGGGGGAGACACAGACAACTGGATGTGGCCGCGTCATACAGGTGATTTTTCCATGTTTCGTATCTACTGTGCTCCCGATGGAACGCCTGCCACTTACACAGAAGAAAACGTTCCTCTAACGAAAGAGCTGAGAGAGAAAAACAATGCCTTTTACCACCATTTACCCATTTCTTTAGAAGGGGTATCAAACGAAGACTTCACCATGGTGTGGGGCTATCCGGGTTCTACCGACCGCTACCTGACCTCATGGGGGGTTCGGCAACTGTTAGACATCAAAGCACCTACCATTGTGGACATCCGTGATTTGAAGTTAAACATCATGAAAAAACATATGGATGCCAATCCGAAAGTCCGCATACAATATGCATCCAAACACGCTCGAACGGCAAACTATTGGAAATACTTTATCGGACAGTCTAAAGGACTCAAGCGTTTAGGAGTTTATGAGAAAAAACAGGATATAGAGGCTGAATTTGAGGTTTTCGCAAATACTTCTGAGGAACATCAATCAAAATACGGTGAGGCACTAGGTCTTATTGAAGAGGCTTATTCTGAGACTAATGAAACAGAAAAGGGAGCAACATTCCTTTCTGAGGTAGGGGTAAGAGGTACTGATGTGGTGTTGTTTACCTATCGAGCCAATCACATGATTACAAAGCTCATGGGCACGGAAGATGCTGAGGCAAAATTGGCACTATTGGATGAGCTAAAAAGTTTTGCAGAAGCGCATTTTAAGAACTACAATGCTGCCTTAGACGAAGAACAGTTTGCTCGACTGTTTGCCAAATATCAGGCAGAAGTTACCCCGGCACAACACCCTAGTTTCTTTGCCTATGTTGATAAAAAGTTCAAGGGTGATTTTCAAAAGTATGCGGCTAAAATGTATGCCAAATCGTTCTTTACCGATGAGGATCGCTTCAATGCATTTATAACTTCTCCTAATGCAAAGAAATTAGCAAAATACTTGGCTTATATTGCATCTAATTCAGTGATTCAAAGTTATTTTGGTTTGGGATCTTTAAACGCTGAGGCCACCGAGAAGTTGGCTACAGGGAATCGACTTTTTGTAGATGGTTTACGAAAGATGAATCCAGAAAAGACCTATTATCCGAACGCTAATTTTTCCATGAGAACCACTTACGGTACGGTAGGTGATTATATTCCAGCTGACGCCGTACATTACGACTACGAGACGACTTTGGACGGTCTCATGGAGAAATTTGTACCTGGAGACCATGAGTTTGATTTACCCGAAAGATTGATCGATTTACACAAGGCACAAGATTATGGCCCTTATGCGGATGAAAATGGGGATTTGATTGTCAATTTCATTCACAACACCGACATTACGGGAGGGAACTCTGGATCGCCTGTAATCAATGCAAAAGGACATCTTATAGGAACGGCTTTTGACGGTAATTGGGAGGCCATGAGTGGCGATATTGCCTTTGAATCTGAACTGCAAAGAACCATCTCCTGCGATATACGTTATGTGTTATTTATCGTTGATAAATATGCCGGTGCTACCCATCTGATCGAAGAAATGGATCTGGTGTATTGATATCCGTATTTGAAGAAAGTAAAAGCCCTTGCACAGCGAGGGCTTTTTTTATTCGTTATAAACGACGTGCATCACGGTTTGCCCTACCACTTTAAGTGTGTTTTTGTCAATGTGTTCCAGCTTGTCTTCGTGGGTATGCCAATGTTTGTAGAATTTATTTTTCGAGGCGTGGTTGTATTCGATAATATCTATAGTGGGAACTCTGCCCTGAGCCAAAATATTGATGTAGAGGTGATCATCGGTAATCGGGTGTGTTTTCTCGTAGGAGAATTGGTTTCCATAGCCTAGTTCAGAAGCCGTGTTCCAAACTTTTTTGAGCACTTGCGGAGCATATGCTACCGACACCTGCTCTTGAGTGAACACGGCATCTTTTCCGCCTACCATATCAAGCAAAATCCCGTATTTCGCAAAATAATTGGGTTTGTGTAAGTTCTGCGCCCAATATTGAGAGCCTAGGCAATAGGAATGTTCCATTCTCGGGTATTCGCTGTCTTCTGGCTGACCATAATCTTCCGCATCAAAAAGAATGATATCTACGCCTACATCCGGTTTGTTCACAGAGAATTGCCGTGCGATTTCGAGTAAAACGCCAACTCCACTGCCGCCATCATTTGCTCCGTCAATGGGTTTGTTTTTATCTTGTTCATCTTGATCTGCGAAAGGGCGAGTGTCCCAGTGGGCACATAACATCACGCGTTTTGCTCGTTTGGGCTTGAAGGACGCGATGATGTTTTTGGCTTTTAAAACCTTTCCATCAAAGGCAGTCAATTCAGTCTCTTGTACGATAAGTGTATCACTGAAGCTTTTTAATGTTTCAATTAAATAATGCCCACAAGCTTCATGCGCTTCTGAATTGGGTACCCTAGGCCCAAAAGCCACTTGCTTTTCGATGTAATTGTATGCGCTATCTTCGTTGAAAGAGGGAACTTTAACTACCTTTTTTGTTGGCTCAGCTTGCTTTTTTATTTTCGATTTGTTTCCACAACTCCAGATTAAGCAAACTAAGATGATTGGGAAAAGCTTTCTCATAATACGGTAAAATTATTTTTTAGACCAGTTAGCTCCATCTTTGGAGTCAGTCACGGTAATATCTAGTTTGGCTAATTCATCACGAATGAAATCAGCAGCGGTCCAATCTTTGTTTTCTTTTGCAAGTTTTCTTAAACCCAAAACTACTGCCATCACATCGTCTGTGATACCGTTCTGTGAAGCGGCCTCTATTTTTTTCAAACCTAAAATGTCAAAACAAAAGTCAGACATCAATTGCGTCAAGCTCTTTTTTGAGGCTTCGTTTAAGCTACCGTTGCCTGTGGCTATGGAGTTGATTTGTTTTACAACATCAAACAGATGTGCTATCAAGATTGGTGTGTTGAAATCATCATTGATGGCTTCGTAGAATTTTGTCTTGTAAGACGCTACATTTATACTTGACTCATTTGAAGTTTCAATGCTTTCCAATGTGTCAATAGCATTCATCAATTTAGTCATTCCTTTTTCTGCACCTTTAAGGGCTTCATTCGAGAAGTCTACCGTAGACCGGTAATGTGCTTGAAGAATAAAGAAGCGAATAGTCATAGGGTTATATGCTTGCTCTAAACTTTTGTGGGAACCCTCAAAGAACTCACTCAAGGTGATAAAGTTGCCTAGAGATTTACCCATTTTTTGACCGTTGATGGTAATCATGTTATTATGCATCCAGTAATTTACGGCCTCATGTCCGTCGCTGGCACAAGATTGTGCAATTTCAGCTTCGTGGTGAGGGAAAACTAAGTCCATTCCTCCTCCGTGAATGTCAAATCGTTCTCCAAGGTATTTTGTACTCATTGCTGAGCACTCTAGGTGCCATCCGGGGAAACCCTCAGACCATGGAGAAGGCCATCTCATGATGTGCTCTGGTGACGCCTTTTTCCAAAGTGCAAAATCTACAGAATTTCTTTTTTCGGATTGACCATCCAGATCTCGAGTGTTTGAAATCATATCCTCTATGTTCCTTCCCGAAAGCTTTCCGTATGCATGGTCTTTGTTGTACTTAACAACATCAAAGTAAACATTACCATCAACCTCATAAGCATAACCGTTATTGAGAATTTTTTCAATCATTTGAATTTGCTCAATGATGTGTCCTGTGGCGGTAGGTTCAATGCTTGGAGGTAAGGTGTTTAATAAATGCATATCACGATGGTAGTTGCGTGTATAATGTGCAACCACTTCCATAGGTTCTAATTCTTCCAAACGCGCTTTTTTAGCAATTTTGTCCTCGCCAGCGTCTGCATCATTTACCAAATGACCCACGTCGGTAATGTTTCGAACATATCGAGTTTTATACCCTAGATGTTGTAAGTATCTGAATACGACATCAAAGGTAATTCCTGGCCGTGCGTGCCCCAAGTGTGCATCTCCATATACGGTGGGTCCACAGACGTACATTCCTACCCGGTCTTGTGTTAGCGGCTCAAAAACCTCTTTCTTTCTGCTTAAGGAGTTGTATAGTTTTAGATCTTGCATGGTTTGGGGGCGTTTTGTTTTAATTGTATTGGTTTTTTAAGTTGAGAAGCATGTCTTTCGTTAATGCATCCAGGTCGTATTGATGTTTCCAGCCCCAGTCTTCATGAGCTTCGGAATCGTCTATAGATTTTGGCCAAGTATTCGCAATTTCTTGACGTTCATCGGTTTTGTAAGTAATTTTAAATTCGGGGATGTAAGTCTTTATAGCCTCAGAAACTTCTTTGGGATTGAAACTTATTCCTGCTACATTGTATGAAGATCGGATCTTCACGTTTTCTGATGGGGCTTCCATGAGCTCTATGGTTGCTCGAACAGCATCTGGCATGTACATCATGGGCAGTGTGGTATCTTCAGCTAGAAAAGACTCATATTTTCCATTTTTTAGTGCTTCGTGGAATACATGAATGGCGTAATCTGTAGTACCACCTCCGGGTTTTGTTTTCCAGCTTATTAGGCCCGGATAACGCAAGCTACGGACGTCTACACCAAATTTCTGATGGTAGTATTCACACCAGCGTTCTCCGGCTTGTTTTGTGATACCATAAACGGTATTAGGTTCCATGATGGTGTGTTGTGAGGTATTTATCTGGGGTGTCGTAGAACCAAAAACGGCTATTGAGCTTGGCCAGTAAACCTTTTTGACGTTTCCAAAACGAGCTTGATCCAAAACATGAGATAAGGAGCGCATATTTAAAGCCCAGCCCAGCTCAATATTTTTCTCTGCAGTCGCTGATAATAGTGCTGCCAATAGGTATATCTGCGTGATGTTGTGCTTCTTCACAACTTCTTGCAAACGATACATATTCATGACGTCAAGAACCTCATAGGGCCCTGATTTCATCACTTCATCTGTTGCGTTTTTCACATCAGACGCTATTACATTTGCATTTCCATACATGGATCTTAAATTTATGACCAACTCGGTCCCAATTTGCCCTGAAGCTCCTATTACTAGAATTCTATCTTTTATCATTTATTATATTAATTTTAATATCAAAGCTACAAATATACAAATTTGGACCACTTGTAGTAGAGCTATTCAATGCTCTTAACAGGCTTAAATGTGCTTTCTCAAACATCTCGAAAGTAATTCATCCAATCAGATAAGAAAGGATATTGTTATCATGTAATTGAAATCCTTTATATTTGGATTGAATTTACTATCGCCCCTTAGGATTGCATAAAACACGAATTATGCCATTCTATTCTAAGTTGGGGCGCATTCCCCACAAGCGACATACGGTTTTTAAGAAAGATGACGGAAGACATCATTACGAGCAACTATTCGGCACAGAAGGTTTTTCGGGCTTATCTTCTTTGTTGTACCACGTTAATCGTCCTACTCAGATCAAAGAGGCCCTTGACTCTATTGATGTGAAACCCGAAATGGTTTCGGAAAAGAATTTAAAGTCTCAACGATTAAATGGATTTGAGTTCCCCACAGTTAACGATTATTTAGAAAGTCGAATTCCCGTTTTGCTCAATGAGGACTGTACCATTTCTTTGGCGTCACCAAGGGAATCATTTCGTTCTTATTTTTATAAAAATGCAACAGCTGATGAAGTAATCTTTATTCATCAGGGCACAGGAACTCTTCGAAGTATGATGGGAAACCTCCGTTTTTCCTACGGAGATTATGTGGTAATTCCTAGAGGAGTCATCTACCAAATTGACTTTGATACTGAGGAGAATCGCTTGTTGATTGTAGAGTCATCTGAACCTATTTACACACCGAATCGATATAGAAATACGTTCGGACAATTGCTCGAACATTCGCCTTTTTGTGAGAGAGATATCAGGACACCAAACCATCTTGAGAGTTACGATGAAGCGGGAGATTTTTTGATGAAGATAAAAACTCAACATACGATTCATCAATTTATTTATGCCACCCATCCCTTTAATGTGGTAGGATGGGATGGGTATAATTTTCCATACATTTTTTCTATTCATGATTTTGAGCCGATAACAGGTCGTGTACACATGCCTCCACCGATACATCAAACCTTTCAATCCAGTGGTTTTGTCATTTGTTCTTTTTGTCCTCGGATTTACGACTATCACCCCGAAGCTGTCCCGGCACCTTACCACCATAGTAATCTTAACTCTGATGAGGTCTTGTATTATGTGGCAGGGGATTTTATGAGTAGAAATAACATTCAAGCGGGTGATTTGACTTTGCACCCTGCAGGGATTCCTCATGGGCCACATCCGGGCGCCATGGAGCGAAGTATTGGCCAAAAGGAAACCCATGAATTGGCGGTGATGGTGGATACTTTTAAGCCTTTAAAAATGACTCGTATTGCTGCTGATTTGTGTGATGAGCGCTATTACAAGTCTTGGGTTTAAGTATAAAATTGCAAATAATTTAAAATTAGAAGAGATCATAAATATGAATAATGAATTGAAAAAAATAGTTTCAGAAGCTGAAGATTTTCTTCCTCTTTTGGGGACTGATTATATTGAATTGTATGTAGGCAACGCCAAGCAGGCCGTTATTTATTACAAGAATTGTTTTGGTTTTCAAACCATAGCTTATCAAGGATTGGAGACAGGAGTCAAGGATAGAACTTCCTATGTGCTTCAACAAGGCAAAATCCGTTTGGTTTTGACAAGCCCCATGAGTCCTGAAGGAGAAATATCGGAGCATATAAAACAGCATGGTGATGGTGTAAAGGTCATCGCATTATGGGTAGATGATGCTACTAAATCTTTTGAAGAAACAACACAAAGAGGAGCGAAGCCCTATTTAAAACCCACTTTGGAAAAAGACGAGTTTGGAGAAGTGGTTCGTTCGGGGATTCATACTTATGGAGACACCGTGCATATTTTTGTGGAGCGCAAAAAGTATAATGGTGTTTTTCTTCCCGGGTTTATTTCTCAGACATCTGCATTTAATCCTGATGCAATCGGGTTAAAACACATCGATCATTTGGTGGCAAATGTGGGTTGGGAAGAGATGGACGTATGGGCCGGTTTTTATCGGAAAACGATGGGGTTTGCCAACCTCATTACATTTGATGATAAGGATATCTCTACCCATTACACAGCTTTGATGAGTAAGGTGATGAGCAATGGGAATGGACGGGTAAAATTTCCAATTAACGAGCCAGCACATGGAGCAAAGCGATCTCAAATTGAGGAGTACATTGATTTTTATGGCGGAGCTGGTTGTCAACATATTGCCGTTGCTACGGATGATATTATCGAAACGGTTAGTGAAATGATGGCTCGTGGTGTTGAGTTCTTGCATGTACCTAGCGATTACTACGATAGTGTTTTGGATCGATGCGGAGAAATTGATGAAAATATTTTAATCTTAAAGGAATTGGGAATTTTAGTGGATAGAGATGAGGAAGGTTATTTGCTTCAGATATTTACAAAGCCGGTGTTGGACCGACCTACGATGTTCTTTGAGATCATTCAGCGAAAAGGAGCACAGTCTTTTGGAAAGGGAAATTTCAAAGCTTTGTTTGAGTCTATTGAAGCTGAGCAAGCCCGAAGAGGAACGTTATGACCTGAGTGGTTTTTTGAATTTCTCTTGTAAGATGTTGCTGACGATTAACATGAATACATTTTTTCAATTTTATCTGCCAAAACGGAAGACAATTTTTCATAGGATTCGTGGGTCCAGCCTGCTACATGAGGGCTTAAAAGAACTTTTGGGGAATTAATGAGATAGTTAAAGTCTTCAGGTATTTCGTTTTCGAATAGGTTTTCGAAGCTGGCTTTTTCATACTCCAACACGTCCAAACAGGCGCCGAGTATTTGGTTTGACTTTAATCCTTCAACTAAGGCCTTCGTTTTGATTACCTTACCACGAGCGGTATTGATGACATAGAAAGGATGCTTCATTTTCTGAACAAAAGATTCATCGAGATAATGATGCGTACTATCATCGTAAGGGGTATGAAAGCTGATGATTTGCGCTTTATTTTGGATGCTTTCTAGTGAAGATTTTTTGGCGTAGTCATCTGAGGTATCCGATAAATGGTATGTTAAAACCTCACAATCGAATCCTGAGAGGCATTTCGCAAAAGCTTTTCCCATATTTCCGTAACCTATAATTCCAATCGTTTTCCCTGATAGTTCGAATCCTCTGTTCGCTTCTCTTTGCCATTTCCCGGAACGGATCTCTTGATCGGCTAGCGAAAGTCGATTGAAAAGAGAAAGAATCATACCCAAGGAGTGCTCGCCTACGGCTTGTCGGTTTCCCTCTGGTGCTGAAAACAAATGGATGCCTCTTTTTTTAGCCGCATCTAGGTCAATGTTTTCGAGTCCTGCTCCTGAACGCGCAATAAATTTCAATTGCTTTGCCGATGATAAAAATGCCCCATCAACCTTTATTCTTGATCGAATTACGATACCCTCAAAGTCGGGTAGTTTTTTAATGATGGTCTCTCTGTTTGATGTGTAATCGTGCTCGCAGGCAAATCCCATCATTTTGAGACGATCCTCCAGAATAGGGTGAACACTATCAATAAATAATACCTTCATACATCTTTGTTTTCACTTCTGTTTTAGCTAAGCATATTGGATTTAGAAGACCCTAAAGATCCAAAAACAGTTTACCAATCATGAAGTAGATAAATAGGCCTAAGACGTCGTTTACGGTTGTGATAAAAGGCCCAGTAGCTAATGCGGGGTCAATTTTATATCTGTCTAAAATCAGGGGAACAAAGGTTCCAAAGAGTGCCGCGAAAATAATGACGGCCATCAAAGAGATGCTTACTGTAAACGAAATAGAGCTTGGATAACCGATGAGGAATGTGATGAGCATGATAAGCCCGGAACAGATGAGCCCATTCAAAAGAGCCACCCCCAATTCTTTCAATAATCGTTGGCTGATGGTGTCCATACCCAAACTATTACTCGCCAAACCTTGAACGATGATGGCGGCAGATTGCACACCAACATTACCGCCCATAGCTGCGATTAAAGGAATGAAGAAGGCCAATTCAATGTGACTTTCGATGTCAAAAATACCCATCACCTGAGCACCTAAAATACCACCTACAAGGCCGATGAGCAACCAAGGTAATCGAGCTCGAGTGAGTGTAGCAATATTATCCGATGAATCTACTTGTTCACTAATCCCAGAAGCTTTATTGTAATCTTCCATAGCTTCCTCTTTCATCACATCCACCACGTCGTCAATGGTAATTCTTCCGATGAGTCGATTTAGGTCATCGACTACAGGAAGTACGACCAGATCGTATTTGTCCATGATGTTGGCAACCACCTCATCGTCGTAATTGGCTTTTACAGAGATCACTTTTTCATTATAAACCTTCTTGATGAGGTTTTTTTCTGGAGTCAAGAGTAATTTCTTGAGTGATAAGGTTCCGAGTAAAACATCATGGTCATCCACGACATAAATGGCGTAAACCTTATCTACTTCCTCAGCTTGTTTTCGCATTTCACGGACGCATCGTAAAACCGACCATTTTTCATTCACTCTAATTAACTCTTTAGCCATTAAACCTCCAGCGGTGTTCTCAGGATAGGCCAAAAGATCGACAATGTCACTTGCATGATCGATGTCTTCGATGTGTGAAAGGACTTCTACTTTTTTCTGAGAGGGTAAGTCGGCAATGATATCAGCAGCATCGTCTGAATCTAAATTTTCGATGAGGTCTTCTGCAATCTCTTGAGAGGATAGGTCTTCTAAGACCGTCTCACGACTTTCTTCATCGAGTTCAATAAGGATTTCTGCAGAGTCTTCGTCTTCAAAAAGTTCAAATAAAATCTTTCCGTAGTCATCATCGAGTTCATCAATCAACTCAGCGATATCTACATTGTGTAATTCTGACAGCTCCTTTTTTACCAGATTGTATTCTTGGCGGTCGAGCTTTTCTGTGATTTCACGGAGAAATTCTTTGGTTAAATCAAACTTCATGGCTGTATGCTTTCAAGCTGGTTGGTAAGGTACACAAAATCTTCAACTGATAATCGCTCAGCGCGAAGTGTGAGAAGCGGGTCCTCGAAACCACTTTTTCCAATAAGGGGTTTAAGTGAGTTTCTGAGTGTTTTTCTCCGTTGACTGAAGGATTGTTTTACGACTTGTTTGAAGAACTTTTCGTTACAATCAAGTTTCTTTTTGTGGTTTCTCCTCAATCGAATGACACCTGATTTTACTTTTGGTGGAGGATCAAAGACGTCTTCATGAACGGTAAAAAGGTATTCAATGTCGTAATAGGCTTGTAGTAAAACGGAGATGATTCCGTATTTTTTGTTTCCAGGTCCACTGGCGACACGTTCTGCAACTTCTTTTTGGAACATACCTACTACTTCAGGAATTTGATCTTTGTAGTCTAGCGCCTTAAATAGAATTTGTGATGATATGTTGTAAGGGAAGTTCCCGATGAGTGCAAAACTTTCAGGGGTTACTTTTTTTAGGTCAAGGCGTAAAAAATCCGTGGCGTGTATTCTTGGGCTTAACTCTGGGTATTCCGCCTGGAGGTACAAAACGGATTCATGATCGAGTTCAATAACGTGCGTTGTAAAGTCTTTGGGCAAAAGGAATTGGGTCAACACACCCATACCAGGGCCTACTTCGATTACATTTTCATAGCCCACACCACTTAGTCCATCGGCAATAGCTCTGGCTATGGAAAGGTCTTTTAAAAAATGCTGACCCAGATGTTTTTTTGCTCGAACTTTTTTCATTTAAAACTCTTGTATTACTTCCAATAAGGTTCGAAATGCAACAAATTTCCCCCGATACTTTTTTTCGTATTCACTTTTTAATTCTGGGGCAAACTTTTCTTGATATTCATCCAGTTTCGCTTTGCTTTCACAAGTGTATTGCACGGAATAAGTGCTGCCTCCCATTTCTTCTTTAACCAATACTTTGGTCATTTTTGCAGAAACAAACATATGGGTTTTCATCACCTCAGGAATGTGTGTTTCTTTCATCCAATTCAGCCATTCTTGCTCAATAGACTCATCGATGTTTGACGTAACGTTGTAGATAATCATAGTTATTCTCCTCTTAAAATTCGATAGCGTTTTCGGGATTCTGATACGTAAAAACTATCTGGGTGCTTGCTTATAATTTCTTGATACAGATTAGAAGCTTGTTCTTTATTTTCAAAATAGTTTTCTTGCAACTGAGCTTGGGCAAATTTAGCGTCATCTGCTAAAATATCGAAGGAATAGAAGGTAATTATCTGATCTAATAACTCACTTGCATCTTCAAGCTTTCCTTGTTTTATTTTGATTTCGTATTGTCGAAATAAAGCTTCATCGACTAGGCTGTGTCCTTGGTAATCAATCACAATGGTGTCTAGTGTGTTGTATGCTTCATTGAGTTTGTTCTGGTAAATTAATAGGTCCGCTCTTGAGAAAATTTCCATAGTCGTGGTGGTGGTATCTAAATTCAGGTTGTCTTGAATTAAAAGTGACAACTCCATCGCATTATTGGCGATTAACTTAGCGGTTGATTTTTTGAGAACGTCTAATTGAGCTTGCGCCCAATCAAAATCACCTTGGAAGTATGAAATTTTCGCCCTTCGGTATTTTGCCTCGTGTCCTAGGACGTCATTTTTGTAGGCTTTAACGACTTGGGAATAAGATAGGATTGCCTCCCATATTTCATTTTTCAGCAACTGAATGTCTGCCTGAAGTAGTTTGCATTCAGCCAGATCTTCCGCGCGTGCCGCTGAGATTGTTTGAATATCTTCTATGGTGTTTGAAGCTTGTTCTATGTTGTGTAGTCTGAATGCTTGAATCTCTGCCAAATCTCGAATAAGAAGAAGTGTCTGACTGGTTTTCCCGATTTCATTCAACAGTTCGACGTAGTTTTTCTCTAAGTCTAGCCAAGCCTCTTGCGTAACAGCTACAGAGTTTTCTAACAGGTCTTTTTTGACAGTAATGGCTGCCAATTGAGCATCTAGATAGTAGACGGAGTTCGGACCTATTTTTATAATGTGTTCATAGCAATCGATAGCGACTTCAAAGGCCTTATTTTTTCTGCAGATTGAAGCTAATTCAAAGATTTTCTTTTGGTCGAGTTTGAATCTTTGATCGATTGATTTTTCTTGGTCAAAGGCAGCCTCAAAGTTTTTTTCTTGAATAAATAGCCAAATCAGTAATTCACCCACACTTGCTTCGTTGGACTTTTGTACTCTTTGAATAAGAATCTCTTTTAAAAGCTGATTGTTGTCGTTTTCAGGATCCTTACTAATGGTTCTACCGATAATGTTTTTTACGTTTTGAAGGTACGCTTTGTTATTGATGACGAGGTCAAGATACGTTTCGTACATCATTTGAAGGTCATTCAGTTGTCCGTAAATGCGCGCTAAGGAGAACCTATATGTATTTTTTGAAGGGTTCTGTAGGCCTATTTCATAGGCTTTGATGGCATGTTCTAAATAGCCATACTTGGTAAATTTTTTAGCTACAACACCCACATATTGATCCTTTAATTTTAGCCTCTCAAAGACTTCATCGAATTTTTTCTTTGCTTTTTTTTCCTCTTCAAGGACTGAGAAAAGATGGGCAAAATCGATCTGTACGGTAATATTGTTTGTGTATTTTTTACTGTGTTTTTTTATCAATTTTTCGGCTGCCTTCATTTCATCAAGGGCAAAGTAGCAGTCGAGTAATTTATGGTAATAATTAGCCGATTTATATTTGTTGTAAAGTTTGTTATAGATTTGGCTAGACTTCAGATAATCCCCAGAACTGAACAATTGATTTGCTAATTGGACATCGGTACTTGTTTGTCCAATCAGGGTTGTCGAGATGCTAACGCATACGATGATGAGGAGGAATTTATTTTTTAGCAGATTCTTCATCGCGACTTTCTATAGCATCTAATTGTGTGAGAATACCTTGCAGTTTGAATTCTAACGAATCAAGTTTGTATAAGCATTTGGAGTACGTTTCGTTCAGATTATCGGATAGTGTCTTTAGTCCAGCAAGTGCTTTTTGCTCATCTGTGAAATATACTTTGAATTCTTTTTTATTGAGATGCCTGTGTAATAAGTCATCTTTTAAAGCCTGTATTTGGTGTTTGGAATATTCGTAAGCTTGATGAACAGAGTCTACTTTTTCACTGAAACTATTTAGGGATAAATAAATTTTTTCGTAAGCGACTTTGTCATGGTGCAACCATTGCTTTTGAAAACGATTCAGATTTTTACTTTCAAACAAATGCATTCTATGTTTTGCTTTTTGAACATAGGAATCGACTTTGTTGTTGTCTATAGAGTCAATTTGAGCTTGTTGCAGAACAAGCATAGAATCGAGAAGATCTGTATTTCTTAATTCATTATTAATGTTAATTTCTCGGCATGAAGAAAGTAGAATTGTGATGACAGATATGTAAAAAATATATTTAATCATGATAAGAACCCCGAGATGTTTACCCCGGTTAAGTTATTCGATTTTATCGAAACCGCAATACGGAATTAGTACTTCAGGAATATGGATTCCATCTGCGCCTTGATAATTTTCAATGATGGCAGCTAAGACTCTAGGGAGCGCCAGAGAAGAACCATTTAAACTATGACAAAGTTTGGTTTTTTTGTCTTCGTCTCGGTAGCGTAATTTCAGCCTGTTGGTTTGATAGCTTTCAAAATTTGAAACCGAACTTACTTCCAACCACTTCTCTTGTGCGGCAGAATAAACCTCGAAATCATATGTTAAAGAAGAGGTGAAACTTATATCCCCTCCACACAATTGTAGAATTCGGAAGGGCAGTTTGAGCTCACGTAAAATAGATGCAACGTGAGCGACCATTTCGTCCAGAGTTTTATAGGATTCATCCGGATGTTGAATTTGTACAATTTCAATTTTATCAAATTGATGCAACCTATTTAAACCTCTAACATCTTTACCATAAGACCCAGCTTCTCTTCGAAAACAAGGAGTATAAGCAGTACACTTTATTGGTAAATCTTCTTTTTTGAGGATTACATTTCTGAAGATGTTGGTAACAGGAACTTCAGCGGTAGGAATCAAATATAAGTTGTCTTCCGTAACGTGATACATTTGCCCTTCTTTGTCAGGTAATTGCCCGGTGCCGAAACCTGAAGCTTCGTTAACCATATGGGGCGGCATGACTTCTTCGTAGCCAGCGTCTATATTTTTGTCTAGGAAATAGTTGATTAAGGCACGCTGAAGTTTTGCTCCTTTCCCTCTGTATACTGGGAATCCAGCGCCTGTAATTTTTACTCCCAACTCAAAATCGATGATGTTCTTTTCAGCAACGAGCTCCCAATGAGGTTTTGCATGGTTACCTAAATCAGGAAATTCACCTTCTTGACTGATGACTTTGTTATCTTCGTCTGAGTTGCCTGCAGGAACAGAATCATGAGGAATGTTTGGAATTTGAACAAGTTTTTCATGCAGTGAGTCTTGAGTGTCGGATAGCAACTGATTCAGTTGTTTTGACTTTTCTTTTAACTCGGCAGTTAGTGCTTTTTTTGCATTAGCCTCTTCAGAATTTCCTGATTTGTATAACATCCCGATTTCTTTCGAAAGTTTGTTGGATTCTGCCAGGGTATCGTCATGCTCCGCTTGTGTTTGACGTCTTTTTTCGTCCAACAAAATGAGCTCTTCTATGATGCTCTTTGCATCGAAGTTTTTTACAGCCAATCTTGCAATGACGTCTTCTTTATGTTCTCTGAGGTAAGCAACTTGTAACATATTCTAAACTTTAAGAAAACAAAAGTAAGATATTACACGGAAACAGGTTGTAAGCTACTGTGAAACTTTACGGATTAATGGTGGTTTCAGTTCTTATTCGTTTGTAAAACAACTTCCCATTCCAAAGTAAGGCAAATAAGAAATACACAATTTCGAATACACCATAACTAGGGAAAGGTAACAGTAACAAAGAGCTAAGTAACATGCAGCAACCAATAATCATAGAAAACATTCCTTTTCGGATGTATTTTTTAGATCGAAGAACGCCAAAATAAAAAATAAACAAGTTGTAGCTTAAAAAGAAACAGGTTGCTGATATTCTGTGGATTAAGGTCTTGTCCATAGGGAATATGGCGGTAATAATAAGTCCTAAAAATGAAATGATCAATAGGAAATCTAGGATTTGTTTGCCAGATGAAGCTCCAAAGTAATTTGGAATAGATTTTTTGGCATTCAAATACAGGGCAAAGGAAATGACAATTAGGGATGCATTCCAATACCATGCTGTTAACTCCGAAACACCAAAATAGGATAGGGGCTTGATTATTGGATTAAATTCAGGAATCAGATACCAACATACGAATGGGGAAGTAACTCCGAGAGCTAAAGAAAATATCAAATAAATTCTTCTCCAAAATCGTGCTTTTCTAATACTCAAATCTGATGGTTTTTAGTAAACATTAAGATAAGTAAAAAATGGAGAAGGTAACAGAGACCATGAAAAATTAATCGACAAAAACTTTGAGTTTAGCTATTTATATTCAATTTAAAACCTACCCCTCTAATATTTTCAATATCAATATTTTCATCTTTTTTGAGATACTTTCGCAGTCTAGATATGAATACATCCAAACTCCGACCCAAGAAGTAGTCATTTTTACCCCATAAATTGAGTAAAATATTTTCGCGTTTGATGATCGTATTTTCCTTTTGAGATAGAAGTGACAAAAGTTTTGTTTCTTTCAGAGTAAGTTGTCTTTCATCTTTTCCAAAACTCAATTTTTGTTCTCTTACATCCAACTGGTATGAACCAATGGTATAAAAGTCGTTAGGCTCTTTTCGAACATCTTTTCTTCTTAAAAATATTTCTATTTTGAGACAAAGCTCTTCTATATTGAAAGGCTTAGTCATGTAATCGTCACCACCCAACTTTAAGCCTTCTAATTTATCCTCTTGCATGGACCGTGCTGTGAGGAAAATGATAGGAATTTGTTTGTTTTCAAGTCTTATTTTTTTTGCCAATTCGAACCCATCCATTTCGGGAAGCATGACATCAAAAACGCAGATGTCAAAAAGATCTGTTTTAAAAGTTTCGAAAGCCTTTTTACCTGTCTCGCAAAAGAGAACTTCATAGCCTCTTTTTTCAAGTTGATCACGTGTAACAAAACTTAAACTTAGGTCATCTTCTACGTATAAGATTTTAGCCATTTTCACTTCTTTATTTTGAAAATAATACTTGTTCCTTCTCCTACTGTACTTTCAATTTCCCAATGCCAGTCATGAGCTTTACAGACTTGATTAACGTAATACAAGCCTAAACCAAAACCTTTTACATTGTGAACCTTGCCTGTGGGAACTCTGTAAAACTTTTTTTTCACTTCAGCAATATGTTCGTCAGCAATACCAATTCCGTTATCTGTGATACTCAAGTGCAAAAACCTTTCCATTTGTCTCGTTTCTATCCTGATTTTTGGTTTTTCGTTGGAATACTTCAGTGCATTGTCAATAACGTTATAGATGATATTGGTCAGGTGAAGTTTATCACAGCAAACTATATCGTCATCCACAGCTAAACTTGTCGTAAGTTCTCCGTGTTGTTTGGTCAATTTAATTTCAACACTGCTAGCGATTGACTTTATAGATTCATGTAGGCTAATTTTTTCTTTTTTCAGTTCAATGTCAGCACGTTCCATCTCGGTAATTTGTAGTACTTTTTCAACTTGCCTGTTGAGTCTTTCGTTCTGCTCCTTAATGATTTGAGAATAGTTCGATAACTCTTTTTTATTTTTTACAACTTCATCATCGAGCAAGGCATCAGAAGCGATAAGAATGGTGGAAATAGGCGTTTTGAACTCATGAGTCATGTTGTTTATAAACTCTTTTTGGAGTTCTGACAAACGTTTTTGTTTAAGGATGATATTTAGAGCATGGACAAAGAATATAACGGTTAAAAAGAGTAAGCCAGAAAAGAAGATCCAGAGTTGATTACCAGCAATTAAGTAGGAGGTTTGCTTCGGGAAATTTATTCCGAAATAGTAAATGAACTCATCGTATTTTGGGAGATTACCAGCACGAATTTTTGTTTCTTTTTCTTGGAATGAAACATATGCTCCGTAAACCATTTTTTCACTAGCACAATCATAGATGGCATATTCATAGTCGGTTTGAATATTCATTTTGTCAAATTCGTCGCGCAAGTACAATTCCAAAATGTTTGCATCTATAGCTTCCCTAATATTTACGATGTAGTAGTCAGAAGAGATTTGCTTAACCGTTTTGGTTGCTGGAGAATCCATTAGATTGTATTCAGAAATTCGCTCAGCAACTCTTTTTAAGGAAATAAAGACCCCTTCTTGAAACTGTTTTTGTTGCAAATTTAACGCTTGATTGATCCAATATATTTGCACACTAATCACTCCCGCAATTGCGACGCTTCCCAATATGGCAATATTACGAATGGCTCGGTTTTTCAAGGTATGGTTTTAAATAGTGGCTCGTCTGTATGAAAACGATAGTACTGATTTTTTTATTGTACGGATTATTTGAAAGCATTTAGGCCCGTAATGTCTAGTCCTGTAATTAATAAGTGAATATCGTGTGTTCCCTCATAGGTAATTACCGACTCTAAGTTCATCATATGACGCATGATTGGATATTCTCCTGTGATGCCCATTGCTCCTAACACCTGACGGGCCTCTCTGGCAATTGTCATTGCCATGTCTACATTGTTTCTTTTGGCCATGGAAATTTGTGCTGAAGTAGCTTGGTTTTGATTGCGAAGTTGCCCCAAACGATAAGTTAGCAATTGTGCTTTTGTGATTTCGGTAATCATTTCTGCTAGTTTTTTTTGTTGCATTTGGAAGGCGCCAATAGGTTTGTCAAATTGTATGCGTTCTTTCGCATACCTCAAGGCAGTATCGTAACAATCCATAGCTGCTCCTATAGCTCCCCATGCAATCCCAAATCGGGCAGAATCTAAGCACCCTAGGGGAGCTCCCAAACCACTTTTGTTGGGAAGTAGATTTTCTTTGGGAACCTTTACATTGTCAAAGACCAATTCACCCGTGGATGATGCTCTAAGAGACCATTTGTTGTGTGTTTCAGGCGTGCTGAATCCTTCCATCCCACGCTCCACAATTAAACCGTGTATTCGACCCTCCTCATTTTTCGCCCAAACAATCGCTATATCCGCAAAGGGAGCGTTAGATATCCACATTTTAGATCCATTTAAAAGAAAGTGGTCGTCCATTTCTTTAAAATGAGTTTCCATGCCATTGGGGTTTGATCCGTAATTGGGTTCTGTGAGACCGAAACAGCCAATGAGATCCCCTTTAGCGAGTTTTGGAAGGTATTTTTTTCTTTGTATTTCGTCACCGTATTTGTAAATCGGGTACATAACTAGGGAAGATTGAACCGAGGCAGTAGATCGAATTCCAGAGTCGCCTCTTTCTAGTTCCTGCATAATGAGCCCGTAGGAGATTTGGTCCAATCCGGCTCCGCCATATTCTGCTGGGATGTAGGGACCAAAAGCACCAATTTCTCCAAGCTCTGGAATAATTTGTTTCGGGAATTTTGCTCTTTGGCAACATTCCTCGATGATTGGTGATATGGAACGTTTTACCCATTCTCGGGCTGCATCACGAACCAAGATGTGTTCTTCAGTCAGTAAGTCATCTAAATGGTAATAATCTGGCGCTTGAAACAAATCTGTTATCATAGGTTTATGTTAGATAGTTAAATTGAATGAATTTATTATAATTGGATACTAATTTAGTGATTTGATTTTTTGTTTCCGCGCATACGACCAGGAAACAAATGAATATTAATCCAATAATTGGTCCACAATTCATTAACGATTTCTGAATTAAAATAAACCCGGTTTAATAATTACAAATAGATTAAGTTTTTTTAGCCTCTTTTTTTAGATTTGTTCAAATGCATGGAATGATTGAAGTGATAAGAGAACCGTCCCAGTCCAATTTGGCACTACTCCTTTTTTTAGGGATTATTTTCATATATATATTTTTGCATAATAGCGATTCTAGGCGTTTTGTGTATTTTTTTCGTTCTCTCTACAACAAACAATATCAAATAAGTTACGGTAGATACAATAAAGTTTTAGATCTCTTTAATGTTCTTTTTTCTTTGTCGTCGATACTCTCTGCGTCCTTTTTGCTCAGTTTTTACATGGAGAACTGCTCAAGGACTCCCTATTTTGATTATTTGTACATAGATTCAGTAATTGTTATATTGTCTTACATAGGAATAAAATGGATTACACTTTTTCTCTTTTCTTTTTTAATTAAGCAACAAAAAATATTTATTGAATTTAGCTCATTATCTGTGCACTATGCTAATTTATTTTTTTCACCCATTGCTGTTGCTTCGATGTACCTTTATCTTGTTGATTTGTACACTTACGAATATTTAAGTGTTTTAATGTCAATGGCTTTAACCCTTTTAGTGGTGTCAAGAGTAAAAGTATTTGTTCGAATTACGGGGGGCAATTCTTTTGAGTTTTTCCATATTATTTTATACCTTTGCGTTTTCGAATTAGCGCCATTTTTGTGGTTGCTTTTTGGTTTAAATTGTTGATTAGCAGACCCCAATTTAGCTGCTATATTTTGTAAAAAGAATACTTAAACGACAGAAGATTTGAAAGTTAAAACGATTCTTGTTTCGCAGCCAGAACCTAAGAGTGATGCCTCTCCGTATCATGATTTGGCCAGAAAGCAAAAGGTGAGTGTAGATTTCCGACCTTTCATACACGTTGAAGGAGTATCTGCTGCTGATGTTAGACAGCAGAAAGTCTCCTTTACCGAGCACACTGCTGTCATATTGACCAGTAGAAATGCTGTTGATCATTATTTCCGAGTGTGTGAAGAGATGAGATTTGATGTGCCTACTTCGATGAAGTATTTTTGTATGTCAGAGGCTATTGCGTTTTATTTGCAGAAGTACATTACCTACCGAAAGAGAAAAATATACTATGGGAAACAATTATTTGTTGACCTTATTGACACCATAAAAAAGCATAAATCGGAGAACTTTTTGTTGCCTTCTTCAGATTTATTGAAACCGGTTATCCCTAAGCTTTTAGAAGATAACAAGATTAATTACACCCGTGCTATTTTGTATAAAACAGTATGTAGCGATCTTTCCGATTTGGAAGACGTTTTTTATGATATTTTGGTGTTTTTCAGTCCTTCTGGGATTAAATCTTTGTTTCAGAATTTCCCAAATTTTGTTCAAAACAATACCCGTATCGCAGCTTTTGGACAAACAACGGTTAAGGCAGTTGCCGAGGCGGGTCTGAAAGTAAATATAGAAGCCCCTTCTGTAAAGGCTCCATCGATGACGATGGCACTTGAACAGTACATTAAGGATGTGAATAAAAAATAGTTTCTAAATCATTTCATTCAAAGGGCGATAAAATCGCCCTTTTTTATTGTTTTTTTCTACATTTACAAAGCTATGCGTCAAACCTTTCACAAGAACGAAAGATTAAGGAGTAAAGTTGTCTTAGAAGAATTAGTTACTCAAGGCAATTCTGTGAAAAAATACCCCTTTGTTTTGGTTTGGAAAAAGCTTGATGTAAAGCAAGAGTTTCCGATAAAAATTGCTTTTTCTGTTTCTAAAAAAAGATTTCCTTTAGCAGTAGACAGGAATGTAATGAAGCGGAGAATTACTGAAGTGTATCGGACAAACAAAGCAGATTGGTACGATAAGCTCCCTAGCAATTATGCTTTATTACTCATTTACACTTCAAACAAAAAAATGAATACCATTGATCTTGAATCTAAACTAATATCGGTTTTTAATCGTTTTATAGTTGATGTTGAATAAGTTACTTAAACAAGGCCTTATCTTTTTGATCAAGGTATATCAAAAAGCCATTTCTCCTTGGACGCCAGTAGCATGTAGGTACGTGCCAAGTTGTTCTACCTATTCTATTGAGGCTTTTCAAAAACATGGCTTGTTGAAAGGTTTTACGCTAACAATTAAAAGAATCAGTTCCTGCCACCCTTGGGGTGGGAGTGGATATGATCCGGTTCCCTAAATATTTTGAGGATGAAGAAAGTAGTTAAAAAATTAGCTTTTTGGTTTGGCGTGGGATTGATTTCTATCTCTTCATTTGCCTTTGTTTCGGGCTATTTTGAAGTCAGTAAGAATCTAGACATTTTCACCTCCTTGTTCAGAGAAGTAAACATCTATTACGTTGATGAAACAAAGCCTGGAGAAATGATTGAAAAGGCAATTGATTCCATGCTCAAAGACCTAGACCCTTATACAACGTATATACCAGAGTCAGAGATTGAAGATTTTCGTTTTCAAACGACGGGTCAATATGGAGGTATTGGTGCAACGATTCGAAAACGAGAAGACTATGTTATTATTTCTGAGCCCTATAAGGGTTTTCCAGCCGACAAGGCTGGACTAAAAGCAGGAGATAAATTACTAGAAATTGATGGGAAATCGGTAAAAGGGAAATCCACCCAGGATGTGAGTTCTGTACTCAAGGGTCAACCAGGCGTTGAGGTAAACCTTCTCATCGAAAGACCCGGGACCAAAAAACACATTGAGAAAATATTCACGAGAGAAGAGGTAAAGGTAAAATCTATACCCTACAAGGGAGTCGTTGCTGATGGGATTGGATATGTTCGCTTGAGAAGTTTTACCAGAAATTGCTCCAATGAAGTTAAAGAAGCAATTCTTGAACTCAAAGATGAAAACGAGTTGAAAGGCTTGGTTCTTGACCTTCGAAGTAACCCAGGGGGACTGTTGAACGAATCGGTAAACCTTTGCAATCTATTCATAGACAAAGGGCAAGAAGTAGTTTCTACAAAAGGAAAGATTAAAGATTGGGAAAAATCATACAAGACCTCAAAAGATCCTTTGGACAGGGATTTGCCCTTGGTGGTACTCATAAATCAGAGCTCAGCGTCCGCTTCAGAAATTGTGTCGGGGACTATGCAGGATTTAGATCGTGGCGTTATCATAGGAAAAAAGAGCTTCGGGAAAGGTCTCGTTCAACAGACGCGTAAGTTGAGTTACAACTCACAACTAAAAGTTACGGTAGCAAAATATTACACGCCTAGTGGCAGATGTATTCAAGCACTTGATTATGCACACAGAAATGAGGATGGTAGTGTGGGGAAGGTTCCTGATTCCCTTAAAACATCCTTTCAAACTAAAAATGGCCGACTGGTATATGATGGAGGGGGGGTAGACCCCGACATTGTGGTAGAAAAAGAGCTCTATGCTGAAATCTTGGGTAGCTTGGTTTCAAAACAATTGATATTTGATTATGCCACAAAATTTGTTCTAGAAAATGACACGATCGGTGCTCCAGGAGTCTATGAAATAGATGATGCTTTGTATGAAGATTTTGTATCCTTTTTATCCGACAAAGATTATGAGTACGAGACGAGTACGGAGAAGGAATTGGCCGAATTGATTGAGCTAGCTGATGATGAGTATGCCGATTTTAAAGTTGATTTAGAAGACTTGCAGAAAAAGTTGTTGAGTTATAAGGAAGATGACATCCACAAGTATCAATCCGAAATTTCCGAGTTGATATTGAGTGAATTGATGACGCGTTACCATTACCAAGAAGGAAGGGTGATAGCATCCTTGGCAAACGACCCTGTGTTAGATGAGGCGATCTCGGTATTGAATGATAAGAGTCGTTATGAGAATATTTTAGTTAGAGGAGCAAAAAGTGAATAAAGAAAAGAATAACTACACCCAATATTATTTTTATGCGAGTATAAGTTTAGTCATAGGACTACTTACTCAGGATTTTTTTAAGATTCCATTAACGGGGGGGCTTATTGCCATTGGGTTAACTTGGATCTTTAGCTTTTCATACAAGGAAAAACTTAAGAATATACTTAAAGATCCTTTAGCTATATCTCTCATGCTTTATTATCTTCTTCATTTGTTCAGCATGACTTATACTGACAATATCGCTGAAGGGTGGAACGATGTTCTCTTAAAGATTTCTATTTTTTTACTTCCCTTATTTATGATGAGTACCTCTTTTATTTCTGGTCAAAAACGATTTCAGATATTGAAGATTTTTGCATTGTTAATGATGCTGATGGCTGCCTCTGATCTAATTTTATCTTTTCTAGATTATAATGAAAGCGGAAGTTCAAAAGTCTTTTTTTATGTAGGCCTTACTCATTTTTTGCCTAGGCAACCTCATTACGTTTCCTGGTATTATTCCATGGCACTATTCATTTCTTTGTATCAGATCTTAAGGGGTAGTAATAAAAAGCTTTTATGGGCTCTTGGTGCAGGTTTACTTTTAGTTTCTCTGATACTCTTAACAAGTCGGGCTTTTTACATTGCCTTCACATTTGTCTTTATAGTAAGTGTTGTAAAAGCTTTTAGGTCGTCTATTTTGTCAAAACAAACTTTACGAGTGGTAATTTTAGCTTTGGGATTATTTATCATTGGGATAATTTCTATACCGAATACAAGTTCACGTATTATTGATGCTAAAAATGAGGTAAAAAGTCTCATGGGGACCTCATCTAAGTACACGAATCCGAGAGTACATTTGTGGGAGCATGGGGTTCAATTAATTGTTGAAAACCCCCTTTTGGGTCTTGGTGTAGGAGATGCTCGAGAAGCATTAACAAAAACTTTTGAAGAAATTAGACCTAATTTCTTCAGATACAATTTCAATTTCCATAACCAATACCTTCAGTCCTGGGCAGAGGTGGGAATATTGGGCGTTTTACTTCTGATTTTCTTGATGATCAGGCCTTTTTCCCAAAAAGATCAGCATCCCTTATTTTTGATTTTTTTGGGATTAACTCTGATTGGATTTTTGACGGAGAGTATGCTTGAAAGGCAAGCCGGTGTTCTGTTTTTTGCTTTTATGTACCCCTTGTTGTCTGGCTTAAAGCCAAAAAAGGTAGAGTAACTTGAAATTTTTTGTGGATTTAATAGAGTCTTATTCCTGTAGGAAGACTCGTTTAACCCTTTGGGATACATTCGTTAGTATTTCATAGGGAATCGTGTTGAGTGTATTTGCCATATCATGAATATGATTTTGCGTATTCCATATGGTGACTTCATCACCTTCTTTTGCATCTATATTCCTTAGATCAATCATGCACATATCCATACATACATTCCCTATAATAGCGGCTTTTTCATCTTGTATAAAAACGTGCCCCTTACCATTACTTAAGCCTCTATTTAAGCCATCTGCATAACCGATTGGAATTATTCCAATGCGAATGTTTTTGTCGGCATAGTAAGCCCGGTTGTAACCAATACTTTCACCTTTAGGGACTTCTTTAATTTGTGAGATTACAGATTTTAGGGCGCTACAGTTTTGAAGTTTTTCAGAGCCAATTCCATACAATCCAATGCCCAATCGTACCATATCGAATTGAGCTTCTGGATAATTAAGGATTCCTGAAGAATTCAAAATGTGTTTGAGGAAAGGAGTTTTTATATAAGACGCTATTTCTTCGCACATGGAAGAAAACAGACTAATTTGAGCTTTCGTAAAGCTTCTGTCCTTTGGGTTCTCACTACTTGCCAAATGACTGAATGCGGATGCAAGAGAGAGCTCTTTTTGTTTTACCCACCAGGAACAGACATCTTTAATTTCTGATTTTTCGAAGCCTAATCTCCACATCCCAGTATCTAACTTTAGGTGTACAGGATAGTTTTTTAGGTTTCTTTTTTCCAATTCACCCTGCAATAATTTTAGTTGTTTGAAACTGTATATTTCAGGTTCTAAGCAATGTTCGATGAGTTGTGTAAACTGAGAGCTGTCTGGATTGAGAACCATTATACGGGTTCGGATCCCTTTTTTTCTCAGAGCAATACCTTCGTCTACATAAGCAACTGCTAAGTAGTCGGCATTGTGGTATTCCAAATGATGTGCGATTTCATAGGTTCCGTTTCCGTAGGAAAAGGCTTTTACAATCACCATCACTTTGGTTTCTTTTTTCAGTAAACTCTTGAAATAATGATAGTTTTCTGATAGGGCATTTAAGTTAACCTCTAAAACCGTTTCATGATTTTTATGCTCTAAAACCTTAGCAATTTTTTCAAATTGAAACCTCCTAGCCCCTTTGAGCAAGATGGCAGATTTCTCGAGGTTTATGCTTGGTAGGTTTGCGATGAATTCTTCTGTGTCTTTATAGCAGTAACAGCCTGAAAATAGACTCGAAAATTCTAAAAAGTTCGTTCCAACACCTATGACTTGTTCAATTCCATAACTCTGCAATAGCTTTGATAATTTGGAAAAAAGTTCAGTATTGGGTATTCCTGTTTCATCAAGATCAGATAAGATGGCAATTTTTTTAGCATTTCCACTTTGTTGTTGTAAAAAATCGAGCGCAATAATTAGCGAATCAAGGTCTGAGCTGTAAGCATCATTAATCAGCAGACTATTGCCTTTAGCTTCTTTGAGTTCCAAACGCATCGCTAAAGACTGAAGTTTCATAAGTCCATTTTGTATTTCCAGTTCATCAAGGTTTAAGATGAGTAGGGTACAAATAAGATGTAGGCAGTTCTCAATGGAAGCCTCATCTTTAAACGGAATGAAAAATACGTTTTCAGTATTCTTATGAATGACCTTGAGAATGGATTGATTACCATCTTGCTTGATGTCTTTAACGAAAAGAAAAGCCGAAGCATCTTTTCTTGACCAAGCAATCAGATTAGGAATGTTTCCTGATGAAATGACGTCGTGAATCACGCGGTGATCCTTGCAGTAAATTAGTGTTTCGGTTTCAGAAAAAAGTTTCATTTTTTCTCTGACCTTTTCTTCTAGTGAGGTGAAATTTTCTGAATGCGCTTGTCCAATATTGGTGAAAACCCCTAGGCTTGGCTGAATGATTTTTTGAAGATTTCCCATTTCTCCCTTTTGAGAAATTCCTGCTTCAAAAAGCCCGATTTCATCTCCTTCTTTGAATCCTAGGACGGATATACATACGCCTACTTGAGAGTTGTAACTTTTTGGGTTTTTACAAATTTTATATCGGTTTTGTAGACAGCTGTTCAGCCATTCTTTGACGATCGTTTTTCCGTTGCTTCCCGTAATTCCTATGGTAGGAATTTGAAACGCTAATCGATGATTTTGACTGATGTTTTGGAAGGCTGTGAGGGTGTCATTAACAATTAAGAAATTTCCCTCTGGGAAATCAGTGGTTTTAAATTCAGCACGACTGATTAAAAAGTTTCGAAAACCTTTTTGATAGAGCTCATGAATAAACTGATGGCCGTCGTGATGAGGCCCTTGAAGGGCAACAAACAGATGATTTTTGTGATGTTTTGCTTTTCTGCTATCAATAACTAACTGAAGAATAGTTTCTTCAGAATTGACACCTTTAAATTGCGCATTGCAAAAAAGTGCTAATTGTTTTATCGTGTAGGAAAAACCAGTCATTAACTATGAATTCTTCTTTAAAAAGCAAGATCGGCATAGCGCTTCATATCCTTCTTGTTCCCCTAAATGTACTAAATCTTTTGAAGCTACAATTCGGTTAGAATGAATGGCCAGATCACCACAATCAACACAAATCGCATGAATCTTAGATACGTATTCAGCTGTAGCCATTAAATGAGGTATAGGACCAAAAGGATTCCCAAGATAATCCATATCAAGTCCTGCAACGATGACGCGAATACCTCTGTTTGCAAGTGCTGAGCAAACGGCAGGAAGTTCATCATCAAAAAATTGAGCTTCATCGATTCCAATAACATCTACATCATTAGCTAAAAGCAAAATGTTGGCTGACGAAGGTACGGGTGTAGAATTTACTTCATTCGCATCGTGAGAGATGACTTTTTCTTCGTCATAGCGAGTGTCTACAGCAGGTTTAAATATTTCTACCTTCTGCTTGGCATATTGTGCTCTTTTTAGCCGACGAATGAGTTCTTCTGTTTTACCCGAAAACATAGAACCGCAAATGACTTCTACCCAGCCTTTACTTTGTTTATTACTATCGGGAGTTTCCAGAAACATTTCGTTGTTGTTGTTTAAACAAATCTAATAAAATCAATGCGTTCCACGCTATTTTTACTTAATTTGTTTGGGTAAAGTAAAGGCTATGTCAAAACTGTATTTGGTTCCAACACCGATTGGGAACCTAGAAGATATTACACTGCGTGCGATTCGTATTCTTGAGGAATCTGATTTGATTTTGGCTGAAGACACACGTACTTCCGGAAAACTATTAAAGCATCTTGACGTAAGTACAAACATGCAGTCTTTTCACTTGCACCATGAGCATAAAGTGCTCGATAGAATCATTGTGAAGTTGAAAATGGGAAGTCAAATAGCCCTCCTTTCAGATGCAGGACCGCCTGGTATATCTGACCCTGGTTTTTTGTGGGTT
>JAQWKY010000116.1 GCA_029247585.1 Flavobacteriales bacterium
TGTTGGTATGGCTACCAATATGCCTCCTCACAATTTAACTGAGGTTATTAATGCAACAACTGCATATATAGACGACAATGCGATTGATACAGAAGCCTTGATGAATTACGTCAAAGCTCCAGATTTCCCAACAGGTGGTACTATTTATGGATACGATGGTGTAAGGAATGCTTTTGAAACCGGTAAAGGGAGAATCGTTCTTAGAGCTAAAACTAGTTTTGAAGAAATAGATGGACGTGACTGTATAGTGGTCTCTGAGATTCCCTACATGGTCAATAAAGCTGACATGATCAAGAAAACAGCTGATCTAGTTAACGATAAAAAAATAGAGGGAATTTCTGATATTCGAGATGAGTCAGATCGAAATGGAATGCGAATTGTTTACATTCTTAAGCGCGATGCCATTCCGAATATTGTTCTCAACAAATTATACAAATACACTTCGTTACAAAACTCATTCTCTGTAAACAACATTGCCTTGGTTAAAGGCAGACCCATGTTGCTTACGCTTAAAGAAATGATTAAGTATTTTGTAGAGCATAGGCATGAGGTTGTAGTCCGTAGAACTCAATACGAATTAAAACAAGCTCAAAAGAGAGCTCATATCCTTGAAGGTTTATTGATTGCATTAAACCACTTGGATGATGTGATTGCCTTAATCAAGGCTTCTAAGACACCAGAAGAGGCCCGTGAAGGTTTGATGACTCGTTACGAGCTGTCTGAAGTTCAGGCAAAAGCTATTCTTGATTTAAGACTTCAAAAATTAACGGGATTAGAGCAAGATAAAATTAAGGCTGAGCACGCTGAGTTGATGAAGTTAATCGCTCACTTGGAAGACATCCTATCTAATGAATCTCTCAGAATGCAAATCATCAAGGATGAGCTCATTGAGATTCGTGAAAAATATGGCGATGAAAGAAGAACGGACATCGAATATGCAGGCGGAGATTTAAGTATTGAAGACATGATCCCTAATGCAGAAGTTGTGATTACCATTTCACATTTAGGATACATCAAAAGAACTTTATTGTCTGAGTATAAAACTCAGAGTAGAGGAGGAGTAGGGTCGCGAGGCGCAACGACTAGAGATAAAGATTTTGTGGAGCACATTTTCATGGCTACCAATCATAATTACATGCTGTTCTTCACAGAGAAGGGTAAGTGTTTCTGGTTGAAGGTCTACGAAATTCCTGAGGGGTCAAAAACTTCAAAAGGACGTGCCATACAGAATTTGATTAATCTTGAGCCGGATGATAAGGTTATGGCTTATCTCAATGTAGATAATCTTAAAGATGAAGAATACATCAACAACCATTTCATCATCATGTGTACGAAAAGAGGGGTGATTAAGAAGACCACTCTTGAAGCCTATTCTCGTCCTCGTGTGAATGGAATTAACGCCATTGGTATTCGAGAAAACGACCAATTGTTAGAAGCCAAATTGACCACTGGGGATTCTTTTATTATGCTTGCGGCAAAGTCTGGAAAAGCTATTCGATTCCATGAAGATGCAACACGTCCGATGGGGAGAAACGCAACCGGAGTTCGTGGTATTCGCATAGATGAGCAAGATGAAGTCGTTGGTATGATTTGTGTTAATGATGAAGAGTCAAACGTATTGGTTGTTTCTGAAAATGGATACGGTAAGCGATCACACATTGAAGACTACAGAGTTACCAATCGTGGCGGTAAAGGTGTTAAAACCATCAGTATCACTGAAAAAACAGGTGAATTGATTGCCATAAAAAATGTGACTGATGAAAATGACCTGATGATTATTAAGAAGTCAGGGGTAACCATCCGTATGGGCGTTGAAAACATGCGTGTTATGGGAAGGGCTACTCAAGGTGTTCGTCTCATGAACTTGAAAGATCATGAAAATATTGCTGCTGTAACTAAGGTGAATAAAGATGAGGAGGAAGCTGAAGCCCCTGAAAACATAGAGGGTGGAGGAGATTCTTCTACAGAAAACAATTCGTAATTAACAACATGAAGAAGAGTGCTTTAATTTGGATAAGTCTGCTTGTTTCGAGTCAAGCATTTGCTCAAAAAGCGGATTTGACTAGTGCAATTTTGTCCTACCGAAAACAAGATTTAAGTGCTGCTAAAGTTTATATTAATGCTGCTGAAGACAAGCTTAATTCCGGTGGTACTCTCAAAACAAAAGATCTTGGAAAGTTCTGGTTTAATAAAGGGTTGATTTTCTCCGCTCTTTATGAATCTGAAAAGGATTTGGACCTGCTTAACACAGCTACAGATGCTTTTAAGCTAAGTACTGAATCAGAAGGGAGTTCATTTGTTAAAAAGTCAACCAATGAGCTGTTGCGATGTGTAAACGCTTATAATGCTGCTGCTTATGATAAATATGAGGCAAAAGACTTTGCAACAGCATTAATTTTATTCGAACAAGTTGTCGATGTTAATGCTTATGAAACCATTGGTGTTGTCGATACAGCAAATTTGTTTAACGCAACACTAATGGCCATAGAGGCTCGTGATTCTGATAAAATTATATCCTTAAGTTCTAAGTTAATAGAAACGGACCCTACAAATGGTGATTACCACATTTATCTTATTAAAGAGCTTACAAAAATAGAAGATACAGAAGCTCGTTTTGAAGCCGTAAAAAGAGCAAGAGAATTGGCCCCTAACCATACGGGTTTAATCTTTGAAGAAGTCAATTATTATTTGTCTATCAATGATAATGTTGCGTTATTATCAAGCTTGGAAGAGGCTATACGTGCAGATTCCGATAATAAAGTTTTACATTTTGCGAAAGGCACTGCCCTAGGTTCCCTAAAGAAGTATGATATGGCTATATCAGCTTATAATGACGCAATTTCTTTAGATTCTGATTATTTTGACGCATACAACAACCTTGCTAGTTTGTATTTAGATCAAACAGCTTCTTTAGTTGATCAAATGAATAATTTAGGATTGAGTCAGGCAGATCAAAAGAAGTATACGGTTCTTAAAAATAAAAGAAACAGTCTTTACCTAAAAGCAAAGCCTTATTTAGAAGAAGCCGTTCGGATAGATGATACGGCTTTGCAGGTTCTTTATGCATTGAAAGATGTTTGTTACCAAACTGATGATATGGCTTGTTGGAAAGAAACCAATTCTAAAATTAAAAATTTAACGAAGTAGTTCATTCTGGAAGGGAGTAGCCTCCCTTTTATTTAAAACACATAATTTTACATAATATATATTATAAGCCTCATTATTGTTTTCAGATATTTGTGAATAGTACAGTGAGTAAGAAATCCGTGTTGGTGTAAAAAGCTTAATATTAGGCAATCTGTTCAATCTCGTATTGATGAGCATTGAACTGAATGATGTCGTTAATCTTTGAGTTTAAAAACTTTTGCCCTATAGGTGAGCTTGGTGAGATTACAAAAACATCTGATTCATCAAATTTTACTTTTCCCAAGCCTGTGGCTATATAAAAGATTCCTTTGTTGGTTTGAATTAATGCTCCTGTCTGACCAGAAGACATGGCTTTTGTTTTGATTTGAGATAGTAATTTCAAGGTCTTCTGGGCTTCTAGCAATTGCTTCGCATGATTCTCTTGTTCAATATGAATCATTGCTCTTGCAGTTTCATGCTTATCTCCTGCAGAACTTTTTGTAGCAGTATTCAAATCGTGCAGAATAGATTCTAGTAAATTACTTAGACGCTTAACTTTTTCACGCGTTAAATTCAAGCAAAATTGATGTAATGATTCTTTAAAATGAATGTCAAGTGAAATCATGGAATACCTAGCGCATTGGCTTGATTAGTTTTAGGTAATGATGAATGTCATGAATGAAACTTGCTAAATCTGTTTTTTCAGTTGTTTCTATACTAAGGTCAAAAACGTGAATGTCGTTTGGAGTTCTTCCAACTTTAAATTTTGCCGGTGAAGCAACAGCCATGTATGAGAGTGGATAAAACTTTTTGAGTGTTAAGTCAATCAAAATGTCGTATTCTTCTTTTAAGAAGTTTTCAATAATCATACCCTGTGGCTTACCGTACCAATTGAGTTCTTGATTAGAGAAGAAGTCAAAATGAAGGCTTGACATATGTTCAAAGGATTTGTCTTTTTCATTTACGTATCCTAAAACCGAAACCAGGTCTTTGCCTTTTGAGAGGTTTGCAACGAAATCTTTCACCTTTTTTATGTCCTTAGGTAAGGTGCCGTCAAAAAGTATAGTAATACGCTTAGCATCATCAAGATTAAAAACTTGATGTTTTCTTTTTCGCTCTATATTAGAACGCCTCAATTCCCAGTGGCCAAACCAATGCTTTATGTCCGTTACAACACTCATTTTAATAAGGCAATAAATTCATCTTCCGATATGATGGAAACATCAAGTTTGTCCGCTTTTTCTCGTTTACTCGGTCCCATATTTTCTCCAGCGACAAGATAGCTTGTTTTTTTAGATATCGATGAGGTATTTTTTCCACCATTTTGCTCGATCAGCTTTTTTAGTTCATCGCGAGAATGGTTGGCGAAAACTCCTGAAATAACAAAGGACTGTCCTTGTAAAATATGTGTTCTGCCAACAAGAACAGAAGCATCAATTTCTAACTGAACTCCGGCCTCTTTTAATCTTTCTAACAGCGCCAAATTATCTTCTTCCTTAAACCATGAGACCACACTTTCAGCTATTCGACCTCCAATTTCATCAACCCTTATAAGGTCTTCTAGATCAGTGCTTTGTAGATTGGCGAGGTTTTGATAATGATAAGCTAATTTTTTCGCGACCGTAACACCTACATAGCGTATTCCCAAAGCATAAAGCACTCTTTCAAAAGGAATTTTTTTAGACATTTCAATACTTGAGATTGCTTTAGCAGCCGATTTTTCAGCCATTCTTTCCAAGGGTAGAATATCTTCCTTCTTTAAAAAGTATAATTCAGCCACATTATTGATAAGCCCCTCTTTAAAAAATAGATCTATAGTCTCTGAGCCTAGGCCATCTATATTCATCGCCTTTCGACTGATGAAATGCTCAATCTTTCCTTTTATCTGAGGTGGACAAGCTTTTTCGTTCAAACAATAATGCTGCGCCTCCCCTTCTTTACGAACCAATTCTGAATGACACTCCGGACAATGTGTAATGTATGTAACGGGCTGTGAGAAAAGGTCTCTTTCTTTTACAACAACACCTACAATTTTAGGGATGATCTCCCCTCCTTTTTCCACATAGACGGTGTCACCTTCCCGAACATCAAGTTTAGCAATTTGATCCGCATTATGTAGAGATGCTCTTTTAACTATCGTTCCAGCTAACTGAACTGGCTCTAGATTGGCAACTGGAGTAATAGCACCCGTTCTCCCAACCTGATAGGTGATTTTATCTAAGGTCGTTACTACCTGCTCTGCTTTGAACTTGTAAGAAATTGCCCATCGTGGAGATTTCGCTGTGTACCCTAATTCTTCTTGCTGCAGAATACTGTCTACCTTAATTACAATACCATCAATGTCATAAGGCAGTTCTTCACGAGTTGTTTCCCAGTACTTAACAAACTCTATCACATCATTTATTGTACCGCAGGTTTGAGTGTCTGTGGGTATTTTAAAACCCCAACTACGTGCCTCCTCCAACCTTTTGTAATGTGAGTCGATTTTAATAAGAGCTCCCAAACTGTGGTATAAAAAACAATCTAGAGGCCGTGATGCTACGACTTTAGAGTCTTGTAATTTTAAGGTTCCAGAGGCAGCATTTCTGGGATTAGCAAAAGCATCAAATCCAGATTCTATGCGTTCTGTATTCATTTCCTCGAATCCTTTATGTGGCATAAATATTTCGCCTCGAATCTCAAATTCTTCTGGAGGATTACCCTGTAGTTTTAAGGGAATGCTTTTTATGGTTCTTACGTTTGAGGTTACATCATCGCCTTGGGTACCGTCACCACGGGTTAATGCTTGTTTCAGTACTCCATCTTTGTAGTGTAAGCTAATGGAAACGCCATCATACTTGAGCTCACATACGTAAGTGTAGGGTTCCGTGATGATTTTTTGAACCCGTTTGTCAAAATCCCTAAGATCTTCTTCAGAATAAGTGTTGCCAAGAGATAACATGGGACGCTTGTGTGCAACCGTATCAAAGGATTTATTTACGCCTCCTCCTACTCTTTGACTTGGTGAATTGACGTCAAAAAACTCAGGATGTGATTTTTCTAATACTATAAGTTCCTCCAGAAGTTTATCAAACTCATAATCACTGATTGTCGGACTATCAAGTAGGTAGTATGCATGGTTGTGATCTGCGAGCTCTTTGCGCAATCTATTTATTCTAGACTTTGCGTCCATTCTGGTCATTTCTAATCATTCATTATACCCCGATTATTGAACACCATTGCTAGATTTTAACACGCAATACCTATGTGCTATAGGGAGGTTTATTTATTTACTAAAATAAACAATTTACACATTCCAAATGGCTTTTATCATGCGATCTTTTCCTTGCATATCTTGCCTTAATTCTACAGAAGTGAATCCTATGTCTTTTAATAATTTAATCATTTCAAAACCTTTTGATTCGTGTATTTCAAAATATAGAATTCCTCCAGGATTTAGTGCTCTGGATGCTATTTCAGTTATTTTATGATAATACTTTAAGGCATCATCATTAGGCACAAACAATGCAATGTGAGGTTCGTAGTCAATCACATTAGCAGACATCATTTTTTTGTCGGATTCTAATACATAAGGAGGATTACTAACAATGATGTCGTAATGAGACAGTTTCTTTACAACTTCATTACTCATAATATCAGCATGAATGAAGTTGATTTTCACATTTAAGGTATCCGCGTTATTTCGAGCTACTTTGAGTGCTTCTTCTGAGATGTCAAGGGTCGAAACTTTTGCTGAACTGTGTTTAGCCAGACAGATAGGAATGCAACCTGTTCCTGTTCCAATATCAAGTATTGATTTACCTTCCAGATTATCTTTTAGAATCCAATCTACCAATTCCTCCGTTTCTGGACGCGGAATTAAAACATCTCATCAACACTAAATTGATGACCGTAAAACCATGCATAACCTACGATTTGCTGGATGGGCTTTTCTTTCGCTAACAACCCAACAATACGCTCCACGTCTTTAACAGTCTGATTTTGCAATAAATTTTCAGCATTCATAATAGCATCTACTGTGCTGTAACTGAGTAAATATTCTAGTATCCAGTTGTAAAAACTTCTCAGCTCAGAATCGGGGTATTTGCTTCCCAGTGTATCATCCAAATAGTTGCGAATATCTTTGACTTTTTGCATAGCCTAAAACTAATGCATTTTGACTATTTTTGAAGTATGCATAAGGATGAATTTTACATGAACAGGTGTCTTGAGTTAGCCGCTAAAGGTTTAGGAAAGACCTATCCCAATCCCATGGTG
>JAQWKY010000029.1 GCA_029247585.1 Flavobacteriales bacterium
GGAATGGATAACATCAAAACTGTAGAAAATAGTGGTGCAGTTCCTCCAGGAATATACAAGCCAACCTTTTCAATGGCTACACTTTTCCTCCAACACTCTACTCCTTCGGTCGTTTCAACTTTGCTTTCTGTGTAGATTTGAGACTTGTGAAATTTTTCAATATTCTCTTTCGCAAGTGCAATGGCATTTTTCAAATCATCTGAAACTAGATCTACCGCCTTATTGAATTCTTCTTCTTCAACCTTAAATCGATTGAGTTTAATTCGATCAAATTTCTCCGTATACCGTTCGAGCGCTTTGTCACCATTTAGCTGTACATCAACGATTACATCTCCAACAAGCTTATCTAATTCCTGCTTTTTGATGCCTGGACGAAAGGTGTAGTTCATCCATTCATCTTTATTTGGCCTTTCGATTACAATCATTAGAGTACCATTTTGTCAATAGGTATAATCAATATATCTTCAGCTCCAACAGCCTTTAATTCATCAATGATGTCCCAAAATTTGTTTTCTTCAATCACGCTGTGTAGTGAACTCCATCCCTTTTCAGCTAAGGGTAAAACCGTAGGACTTTTCAGTACAGGAAGAATGTTGGTTACTTCTTTCACTTTTGCATCAGGCACATTCATCAAGATGTACTTGGTGTTTTTTGCTCTTAAAACTGACTGAATTCTGAATAACAAGCGATCTAATATTTCTTGCTTTTCATCGTTAAGTTTTTCAGATTTAACCAATACAGCTTCCGACTTAAGGATTACCTGAGTCTCTTTCAATCCATTTTTGAAAAGCGTGCTTCCTGAACTAACGATATCACATATGCCGTCGGCTAAACCAATATTTGGTGCTATTTCAACAGAACCTGATATGGTGTGTATGTCAGCATTGATGTTGTTTTTCTTCAAGAAGGAAATTACAGTATTTGGGTAAGATGTGGCAATTTTCTTACCTTCAAAATAATCAAGAGATTCATTATCAACATCTTTAGGAACAGCAAGGGAAACTCTACATTTTGAAAATCCAAGTTTCTCTACTATGGAAATTTCTTTTTCTTTTTCAATCAAAAGATTTTCACCAACAATAGCAGCATCAACAACTCCGTCTTCTACGTATTGTGGGATGTCTGAATTCCTCAGATGAAGGATTTCAAGAGGGAAGTTTTGGACTTCAACCTTAAGTTGATCTTTCCCATTATTGACGTCGATTCCACAAGCTTTTAAAAGCTTAAGTGAATCCTTGTTAAGACGTCCACTTTTCTGAATTGCAATTTTTAGCTTACTCATTTTGTTTGTTGTTAAAATGTTTGAGTAAACCTTGAAGTTGAAATACAAAAAACCCCGTTTGATTTACTCAAACGGGGTTTGGAATATTAGTATACACACATCATCCTTGACTCGTTTGAGATCCAGTATGGTGATGATGATGTGTCTGAATTAAGTTCATGTTTCTTAGTCTACTTGCAGCAAAGATATAGATATTTTTTTTACGATAAAATCTTTTTCTATTTTCTTTATTACTCTCGTTCTTACTTTTTACTTTGCTCAAACGAAGCAACAATCCCTTTAATTACCGATGAAGAAAGACCATTATGCTCCATTTCGTTTAATCCAGCTATGGTACATCCTTTAGGGGTTGTAACTTTATCTATTTCAACTTCTGGGTGCTGATTTCGGCCAATTAAAAGCTCAGCAGCACCTTTAACAGTATGTTTGGCGATATCACAGGCCGTTTGGGCATCAAAACCTATTTGAACACCACCTTCAGTCATCGCTCTCATAAATCGAAGGACATAAGCAATTCCACAGGCACCTAAAACCGTTGCAGAGTCCATTAAGTTTTCATCAATCGTAATGGTAGAACCTATGGAATCGAAACACTGTTGAATCAAAAGATTTTTTTCTTCATTGTCTGTGTTCGAGCAGATACATGTCATAGACATCCCTACATCAGCAGCAGTGTTAGGCATTGCTCTAAATACAGAAACGCCTGGCTCAACTGTATTTTGAATATCTTCAATGGTTACTGCTGTAGCCAAAGAAACTACAATATGCTTGTCTGGGTTAATATGCGATCTTAATTCCTTTAATACGGGTAGTATATTGAAAGGCTTAAGTCCCAAAATAATGATCTCCGATTCTTGGATGGCTTTAACATTGTCACTAGTCAACTTAATACCCGTATCCTTCAGATGATCTATAGGCTGGAGATTTCTTCGAGTAGCTGTAATATTGCTGTTGGTGAAATCAGTATTCGAAATCAATCCATTTAAAACGGATTCTCCAAGATTCCCACAACCAATAATGGCTATTTTTTTATTTTTCATAATCGTACTTCACAATTTAGGAGGGTTATAAAAAGTAGCATTTAATCCGTTCGACAAGTACTTTTCCTACTCAAATTTAATCTTTTATATACATATAAGAAAATTTGTGTTTTTACAATTACAGAAAGCTATCCTACTTCTACTGTAAAAACAGTTTACTTTCAAAAGTTAACTTAGCGTTTGCCAAGCCAGAGAGCTAGCTCCAAGAATAGCAGCATCAGCGGCATTCAGTTGACTCGGAACAATTTGAATTTTATCTTTAAACGTTTTAAGAAGATACTGTTCCATGTATTTTTTGGTAGGCTTTAGGATTAAATCACCAGATTGAGCCAAACCACCGAATAAAACAATGAGTTTAGGGCTAGTAATTGCTACCATATTTGCAAGACCAAAGCCGAGTTTGTCTGAAGTGTAGTCAAATATTTCTAGGGCCAATTTGTCTCCTTGAAGTGCAGCATCAGCAATTGCTTTACTGGTAATTTCAGGTAAATCTGCAAGAACAGAATCTTTTGATTTAGCGAGAAACTCTTTGGCGGTCTTTACGATACCTGTGGCAGAAGCATAAGTTTCTAAACATCCTTTATTACCACATCCGCATTGACGACCATTTTTCTCAACAATTACGTGCCCAAGTTCTCCAGCAAATCCATCATGTCCATATACCAAATCACCATTTACCACAAAGCCACTTCCCAGCCCGGTTCCCAATGTAACCATCACCAAATCGTTAACACCTTGCGCAGCCCCATATATTCGCTCGCCCATGGCAGCAGCATTTGCGTCATTTGTCAGGGAAATAGGGAAATCAAAATAAGCTTCAAATAAAGTCACTAGAGGGACAATACCTTTCCATTTTAAATTGGGCGCATGCTCAATAGTTCCGGTGTAAAAATTTGCATTGGGAGCTCCGATACCCATTCCAATAATCTCAGAATCTTTGAAATTTGAAATTAGGGCGTTCACTCCTTTTTGCACCTTATCTACAAAATCTTCAACAACTGGAAAATCACCAGTTTTAATTGAGTTTTGAGCAAGACAGCTTCCTTTTTCATCAACAAGCCCGAAAACGGTGTTTGTTCCTCCTATATCAATACCTACAGCTAACTTCATTTTATGCGTCATAATTTACTCCTTGGGTTTTTAAAATTCCTTTTACTTTTATTGCGAAAAACATGAGATATGCAAAACATACCACAGTAATCCAATACGAATTGTGGATGTTGAATAAGTCTGCCAGTTTCCCCTGAATTGGTGGAATGATTGCACCACCTAAAATCATCATAATTAAAAATGCAGACCCTTGAGAGGTGTATTTACCAAGACCTGCAATGGATAACGAGAATATACTAGGCCACATGATAGAGCAAAACAGTCCGCCACTCATGAAAGCGTATAATGCAATTGTCCCTTCAGTAAACAAGCCCAAAATCATGGCTAGCATTCCTAACAATCCAAATATGAAAAGTGTTTTAGCTGGTTTCTCTTGCCCAAAGTAAAAACCACCAATGAGTAATAAGATACTCCAACCATACAGATACAGGCCACTAACATCATTGTTACTAACGTGATTCACAAACAAAACAACTCCAAAAGCGATGTAGGGCACAATGATGAACAATATGTTTTTAAGAGTTTTCCCTGGGTTAAACACAGTAATTGCACCTGCCCATCGACCGATCATTAAAGACCCCCAATACATAGAGATGTATGGTGCGATTTCAGAGTCTGTAAAGCCTCCAAAAGCATCAGACTTTAATAGCTCACCTAAATTACTCTGAATGGTAACCTCTACGCCAACATAAGTAAAAATAGCAAGCATACCCATGACCAATTGAGGATATTGCATTGCACCCCACCCTTCTGGCTTTTTAATAGCACTTTTGTTGGCCATAAGTAAACCACCAACAATTACAATTAATGCCACAATCATAAGTAGGAAAATCAAATTCGAATCAACTTCTACTCCTTTGTATTGGTCAAAAACAAAATAGAAAATCACGAGTAATGAGGCGGTAATAAAACTGAGTGTTTTAACTGCCTTTGGTGCCTGCACAAAATTTGTATCTCCTTTCGCTTGGGGTAGTTTTTTTGAAAAAACAAACAACAAGGCAGCCAGTAAAAACAAAGTCCCTACTGCAATGTAAAGCGTCTTTACGGTAGACAAGTCAATGGAAGCAATTTGATCGTCTGTATAGGTTGCTGCTCCAAAAAGAGCTAGAGCAACCACAATAGGCCCAATAGCAGTTCCGAAAGAATTAACACCTCCTGCTAA
>JAQWKY010000036.1 GCA_029247585.1 Flavobacteriales bacterium
AAATAAGCCTTATTATCTGCCATGTCATTGTAATCTGGGAATGTTCGTTGAGCGGCAATGTAGGATAGGGCTACAATAGAACCCCACTCATTCATGGCATCTAATTTTAGAGCCGTTTGCATTACTCTGTGAAAGGACATCGCAGAAACGTCCATACCTTTCATCATGAAGTCATGACTTAGGTCGGTATAATGCTTTCCTTTACGTACATTGATAGACATACCGATAGAGTGTAAAACAAAATCAATTTTACCTCCCAATATTTCTTGAGATTTGGTGAAAAGGTTTTCTAAATCTTCCATAGAAGTAGCATCTGCAGGGATAACCTCTGCATTACACTTATCAGCTAAATCTTTGATGGCTCCCATTCTCATAGCAATAGGTGCGTTCGTTAAAACAAACTCAGCGCCTTGTTTTTTAGCTTCTTCTGCAACCTTCCACGCAATAGACTTAGGGTCTAAAGCTCCAAAAATAATCCCTTTTTTTCCTTTTAACAGCATCCTATACTTTGTTTAATTTCGACAAATATAACTGATTTTATGATTTACTTAGTGATTTGAAATAAGTGCTTTTGCATTTTCTAAGGCTGCACGGCTAATGGTCTCGCCACTGAGCATTTTTGCTAGCTCTTCTAGCCTTTCGTCTTGACTTAATTTACGAATTGTAGTTTTCGTAGCCTTCGAATCATCAATTTTTTCAACTTTATAATGTTGATCGGCTTTGGCTGCAACTTGAGGGAGATGACTGATAACAATGAGCTGTATCTCTCTAGCCATACTGTGTAATATCTTTGAAATTTTACCTGCAACTTCTCCTGAAACTCCAGTATCAATCTCATCCAATATCAAACAGGGTAAATTAAGATGCTTTACCAACAAAGCTTTTATAGCCAACATAAGCCTGGAGGTCTCCCCTCCAGATGCGACCTTAGACATTTCTTCAAGAGGCATCCCTCTATTGGCAGAAAAAAGAAAACGAATACGGTCTTTTCCCCACTCATTTAGTTTGTCTTGCGGTTCAATAGAAACCTTGAATTGACCGTTTTTAATCCCCAATTCTTTGATGGTTTCAATCAAGAAAGATTCTATCTCTACACTTACCAAAGCCCTATTGGAGCTAATAGTTTCAGCCGTTTTATTCAATTGAGATCGAAGTGCTTTTATTTCACTTTCAAGCTCTGAAATTCGGGCATCTACTGAAGATAGTTTCGTGAGTTTATCTTCTAATTCATTTTGTTTTGCAATGAGTTCTTCCAAGCTAATTACATGATGCTTTTGCTCTAGTTGATTGATAAGATTCAATCGATTACCAAGCTCTTCAGTATTACAATCTTCTTGTTCAATATTTGAAAGCAGTATTTCGCTCTCTTTACTCAAATCCAAAAGCTCGATAATCACACTCTCGAGGCGATCTGCACATGCTCTGTATTTTGGGTCGATTTCCGAAATCTTTTCCAAATCAGTAGACAACTCTTGCAATTGTCCATTCACAGGAGTTTGCAAGTGATTGTTGTCTAAAGTAAAAGCTATTTTCTGTAGGGTGTGAAGAACTTCTTCTCTACGCTCAACTCTTTTTAATGTAGTTTGTAAGGACTCCTTTTCTCCAGCAACCAAATTTGCGGATTCAAGTTCGGAATGCAAAAACGAAAAGTAATCCAATTGGCTCTTAGATTCATCACCAACACTTAAAAGCGTATTCAGTTCATTTTCTATTTCTTTTAGCTTTTGGTAATCTTTTTTGTAAGAATGAATGAGCTCACGATGACCATTTGTATGTCCCTGAGACAAACTATCAATAAGCTGAAGTTGATAATTTGATTTGTGGAGTAAGAGGCTTTGATGCTGTGAATGTACATCAACAACTTCATTCGAAAACTCCCTGAGTTGCTCAAGGTTCACGGGGCAATCGTTAATAAATGCTCTCGACTTACCGTTACCATAAACCTCCCTCCTTACAATCGTCTGAGCGGGTTCATAGTCGATGTCTTCTTGATGAAAAAAGTCTGATAGATGGTAATTCTCTATATCAAAAGACGCCTCAATAATGCATTTTTTTGCATTTGGATGTACGGACTTTCGATCGGATCTATGACCCATGATCAGTTGTAAAGCACCTAAAATAATTGATTTCCCTGAACCTGTCTCTCCAGTAACCACGCTGAATCCTTGATGAAAGTCAATTTCTAAAGCATCAATTATTGCATAGTTTTTTATAGAAAGATGTTGCAACATAAGCTACCTAGTTCCTTGATTCTGGAGCATGCGTTCCCACTTGCTTGTATTTGCAGCGTCGATTTGCTTAAGCATTTCTACCAACTCATTTTTATTCGTGATGAACCCATCAGAATAAATCTTTGTAATCTCATCAGCTTTGGCATCAAAAAAAAGCTTCAGCAAGTAAGAACCTTGTTTTCGATCTGCTGAAGTTTTTACATTGTAGAGCGCCGCTGTAATCTCATCCCTACCTGTTTCTGCTTGTTCTCCAAGAATATCTAAACCTTCCCTATGATACGTATACATAGCATTCCGAAGGGACTTAAAATCATTGTGAAGTAGATTCTCAACCATCCAGTAACGATTAAACGTCCCCTCATAAGGCTTCCAGCCAGATGCTTTGGGGTCACTCTGTGCATTATTGAGAATTTTCTGAGCTTTCAAAAAATAAGGTTCACCAGCTAGTGGCGAAAAAGTATCGTAATCCATCCCTATAATTACGTAAGCGTAAAAAGATAAGATAGAGATAAGATTTGAAGTGTGATTGTGTTCATTAAACTCAAGGCTTTCATTTTCAATGTAATCAAATCGAATGTCTGAATCCACCAAGTTGAGTATAGACGAATTGTAAGAAGTTCGATAAATAGGCCTGGTCGACTTGATGGTTACAGTTCCCTTATAGCCGTTTGTACCTACTTCGCTATTTAGGTTTATGATGACATTACACTCTATTCGCTCCTCGGGAGAATAAACATCATTCGTCCAGCGGGTGTTGTTCATAAACTCATAAATACCCGTTCGCATACTAGTGAATTTCTGACGACTTGTCCCTTGTATTTTTTGAGAGTTTATTTGAACTCGGCAGTTCAATTCCTGAGCATCCAATTGAAAACTAAAAAGTACTATAAAAATGGTGCAGATTATCTTATGCATCAATTTGGCTTAAAATGGTATTTACAATGTCTTTAGCAACCTCTTGCTTAGATTTTAACTCAAAGCTAAGCTTTTTATTGTCTTTTGTAAATAGGGTAATCTTATTCGTGTCAAATTCAAAACCTGCGCCTTTATCATTGAGGGAATTCAAGACTATGAGATCTAAGTTCTTATTTTTTAGTTTGGATTGTGCATGTTCGATTTCATTTGTGGTTTCCAAGGCAAATCCAACCAGAAATTGATGCTTTTTATTGGCTCCCATATGAGCTAATATATCTTTAGTTTGCTGAAGTTCTATCTGAGGCAAACCATCGCCCTTCTTAAGTTTATTGGCGTGTTTTGAAGCAGGGCTGTAATCAGCAACTGCTGCTGCTGCAACAACAATATCTGAGGTTTCAAAGTACTCCATACAAGCTTGGAACATTTCTTCAGCAGATTCCACTCTCGAAATCGAAAGGTTCTCGTGAGTAGGGTTTTGAGCTGAAGGACCTAGTATAAGTTGAACGTCAGCCCCCTGTTTAGCAAGATTAAGGGCTAGCTCGCAACCCATTTTTCCAGATGAGCGATTGCCGATAAATCGAACGGGATCTATAGATTCATAAGTAGGGCCAGCAGTTACCAAAGCCTTGGTGTTTTTTAAGGGAAGTTGATCTGCCAAGTCTTTACAAACAAATTGATAGATGTGCTCGGGTTCTGCCATTCTACCTTCTCCGACCAAACCACTAGCTAACTCACCATGCTCAGCAGGTATAAGCGTATTCCCAAATGATTTTAACTGGAGAAAATTCTCTTTTGTAGAAGGATGTTTGTACATGTCCAAATCCATGGCTGGTGCGAAATACACAGGGCATTTAGCGGAAAGATAGGTCGCCATTAACAGGTTGTCGCATATGCCTTGACACATCTTGGCAAGCGTGTTGGCTGTGGCAGGAGCTATGATGAACAAATCTGCCCAAAGTCCCAATGAGACATGATCATTCCATCTCGGGTTTTCTTCGTCGGTAGTGAATTCAGAAAACACCTCGTTATGAGATAGTGTGGAAAGCGTAAGTGGAGTAATGAAAGACTTAGATGCAGGAGTCTGAATGCATTTAACATTAGCTCCTGCTTTTATGAATTCTCTAACTAGGTGAGCAGTTTTATAGGCAGCTATACCGCCAGTAATTCCTATAAGGATATTTTTACCGCTTACCATGAGGCCTACTAATCTTGCTTTGGAGCCTTAACAAAAAGCTCGTCATCAAGTAACTCTCGAATGGCAATTAAAGTTGCTTTTGGTAACTTTTCATAAAACTTAGAGACCTCTATTTGCTCTTTGTTTTCAAAGATTTCATCCAAACTATCATTGTGAGTAGCAAATTCATCCAATTTGGAAATTAGCTCTTCCTTAAGTTCAGAACCAATTTGATTCGATCTTTTCTCCAAAGCAACAATAGCTTCGTAAATGTTACCAACTTTTTCCTCAAGTAACCTGTTATCGTTTGTTACTGTTGTTTTTGCTGCAGCTGTTTTTTTGTAATCCATGAGTTGTAAACTTATTTCCTAAGTAATTTTACTTGTTTAAAAATTCTTTTCGATTCCTGCATCCACTCACTTTTTGGGTAAGCGTTTTTAAATTGATTAAATGCAATTACCGTGTCTTTAATTCTTTTTTCTTTTTTATGCTCTACACTATTTTCGGCAAGCAAATAAAAGCTTTTAAGTTGCAAAAATAAGATTTCCTCATTAAATATGGAATTTTGAGACTCTTGAAGTGCTAAATTAAATGCATGAATTGCAGATTTATAGTTTTCAGTAGTATAATACAGCTTAGCATTTTCGAAAGATTTATGCTGTAATTTAAGTTGTAGCTTAGATTGTAGCTCAATACACTCTTTCGTATAAGCGCTGTTTGGGTATATGTCTAAAAATACTTTAACCTCTTCTAGGGCTTTGTATGTGTTTGCTTGATCTAAACTATATTTTGGAGAAAGTAAATAATGGCAATAGACGGCAAAGTATGCACATTCTTCAGTATGAGGGTTGTTTTTATAAGTACTCGCAAAGTTTTTAAAATGGTAAGCTGCAGAAAGTAAGTTACCTTTTTTATATTCAGTTTTTGAATAGTAATAGTAAATAGTTTCTGCCTTGTCTGTTCCACGGTGCAATAATAATAATTCATCAAATAAAGGGAATGCTTTCACATACTCTTCATCCTCATAAAACTTAATAGCTTGCTCGTATTTGAATTCCAAATCACTGCTTTTAAGAATTGTTTGATACC
>JAQWKY010000048.1 GCA_029247585.1 Flavobacteriales bacterium
ATCTACAGAATTCTATAGGCCCTAGCCAATCTCCATTTGACAGCTGGTTGGTTTTACGTGGAATAAAAACACTGGCAATTCGCATGGAAGCACATGCAAAAAATGCAATGGAAATAGCCAAGTTTTTAGAAAGTCACCCAAAAATTGAAAAGGTGATTTATCCGGGGCTAACATCGCATCCTCAGCATGAATTAGCTAAAGAGCAAATGACTGGATTTGGTGGCATGCTAAGCCTTTACATAAAAGGTGGGCTAAATGAAACAAAACGCTTTTTGGAAGAAGTAAGCTTATTTGTTCTTGCTGAGAGCTTGGGAGGAGTTGAAAGTTTGATTGAGCACCCAGCCATTATGACACATGCATCGGTGCCTTTAGAAGAAAGAACAAAGCTAGGTATTACAGATAATTTTGTTCGAGTGTCCGTAGGAATTGAAGATGTCAATGATTTGAAAAAAGATCTAAACGATGCATTGGAAACCATTTAGTAAAATGGTTTATTCGAATACAATCAATGTTCAAAAAGCCCCATTTTAGTATAAATGGGGCTTTTTCCTTTTAAAGACTTTTCATTAACACCTTATAAAGCCTTACCATATGTATGATGTCATCCTTGTGGACTTTTTCATCGGGACTGTGAACATGATCTTCAGGAGCACCCACAAAACACCAATCGAAAGGGTAGGGAGACTTTTGTAAAGCATTGCCATCCGACCCTCCTGCATCTTCAACTTCCAATTGAAACTTCAGGTCATTGGCTTTAGCAATACTGATAATCTTATTCACATAGGACTTGCGGGGAATACCAGAATCTCTCATTGATATGGCTACCCCGTTACCATGATGTATACCCTCTGTAACCCAGGTGATGTCTGAAATTAAAGCCTGACGAACACCCCAGTTTTCATAAATGTACTTCCCTAGGTATCCTACGGAGCCCCCACCGGTTTCTTCCCAGCAAGAAAAAACAATGAGTCCATCTGTTAAGGTTTCAGCAACTTGAAGTGCGCTCCAAACACCCAAACGATTGTCCATATAACAATTTTGAAGGTATTGATCCGTCTCACGCCAATTGGGCTTGTAGGTTAAGTTGGTTCCGGGTTCTATTTCTCTATGAAACTTATAGCTCAATTTTTTAGCCTCGTCAACCACCAATTCAGCCTCAATTGCTCCATAAGAGTCGTGTCCGACCAATAAGGTGCCCGAAATTAAAGTAGGTCCTCCAAGTTTAACCAATTGTTTTCCATAACGAACAGTGAAACCAATGGAATCCATATGTGCGAAAATTGCTGTACGGGGCTTTCCGAATTTCAAAATCAAGCAATCTTGAAAATCATCCCCATGAATGATTTCCGGTTCAACATCCCATTGATCCTGATTCTTTCCGACATAATCCATCAAAAACTCCTTCATAAGAACCTCATCTCCGGCAGGAGCATGAATTTCTTGAAGCTTTTTTAAAAGGCTATAATCCATGTAGTATTAATTTAGGGTAAAGGTTAAATTTAGGGCAACTTTTTTATGTGAATATTTTTGAGTCCCTTAAATTTCTCAAGGACGATTTGTGTGTGTTTTTGTCGGCTTGTGAAAAAAAAATCACATCCTATTTCTAATTTTTGTTCAATAATAGTGACCCTTAAATCTTTTATAAATCTCATGACCGTATTTATTTCAGGGTACCCACATTGAACATGAAATGTATCATCAATAGTGCATTCTATAATTTGTGCACAATTTAATGCGTTTAGTGCTGCTTCTTTGTAGGCATTCATCATGCCACCCACACCTAATTTCGTGCCACCAAAATATCGAACAACAATCAGAGCCGTATTTGTTAGGTTTTTAGCATCAATTTGCCCTAAAATGGGCTTTCCAGCTGCATTTGTAGGCTCACCATCATCATTAACTCTATAAACTGAGTAGTCGGGCTTGAAACGATATGCATAACAGCAGTGTCTTGCTGAATGGTGTTGTTCTTTGAGTGCATTAATTTTTATTTTTAGTTCATCTTCATTTTCACAGGGAATAGCGTAAGCAAAAAATTTTGACCCACGATCTTTAAAAAAACCCTCAGAGTGTTTTTTGATTGTGAGGTATGAATCTATTTGCTGCATTGATGAAGGTTTTTGTTTACACTAAATTAAATCAAATTTTGGCAGATTAGAGTGCTACTAATCCCATTTATTTATCTGTATATCATTTGATCCATTTTGTTGCGTTTTTATAGGTGATTACACCTATTGAAAAATGAGTGATATCACCTAGGTTATTCGGTGAGTTATCACGATGCAATGTAATGAGATAAGTATATATTTGCAGAATAAATTATTTTAAAATAGTGTTCAAAATGTTTATTTTGATATCATTAATAGTAGGAATGACGCTTTTTGGCCAAGAAACGGTTAAAGACGAACGGGTATATCTAAGTAAATATGAGCTTTCAATAGGGTATGGGTATAATACCCCAAATATTGCAACAACAGAATATCAGATAAATTCACCTACACATGATGCAAGACATAGTGTTCATACAGAACAGGGTTTTGATAAGAATACCTCCTCAAAACTTGCTATAATACCAGAAGGAGAGGTGTCATCCATTCGTCTTGGAAACAGTAACAACGGATCTCAGAGTGAAAAAATCACTTATACCTTTCACCTCAATTCAGATTACAAACCTCATACCATAAACTATAAGTATGCACTTGTGTTTCATACGACAGATTCAAATACAGAAGAACGAATACAACCAAAGTTCAAAGTCAAAGTATATCAAAACGATTTATTAGTAGAAATTCCTCTTGAAGCGAATCCTTACTCAAAACATATAAATTTCAATATTGAAAATCAATCTAAAGACAGAATCATTAAATGGACGGATTGGACCTCAGACAATATAGACATAAGTCAGTTTAAGGAAAATGACAAAATAACTATCGAGTTTGAAAGTTACGACTGTGCGAGAGGTAGATATTTCGGATACGGATACCTCGTTATTAACTAAAATGGACTGAATATATTACTTGAAGTGGACAACAAGTTGATCTGTTGCAATACAATCCCTTGTTTTTTTAGACGACATCAATTGAGGAGCAGGAACCCCATCAGAGAGGGTTTTAGAACCAACAAAAACTCTGGCTTCGTCCCATAAGTCAATATCAATAAACGACTGTAACGTTTCTCTACCTCCCTCAATGATGATTGAATGAATGTTTCTTTTGTAGAGGTCTTCCATCATCTCTTTCTGAAGCGAATTGAAGTTGATGATTTGATATTCGGTGAAATCAGTATTCTGTCGAAATTTCTCTGTAAATACTATTGTCTTTACTGAGTCATCAAATACATTTAATCCTTTTGATAGTCGCAGGTTACGATCTATAATTAACCTGAGCGGTTGATTACCCTCCCACAGCCGAGCTGTAAGCATAGGGTTGTCCATTTCAAGGGTTCTAGTTCCAGCGAGAATAGACGCCTCTTCAGTTCGCCATTTGTGAACAAGCTTTTTAGATTCTAAACTGGTAATCCAAAAGGGCTTACCCAGTTCCTGATTCTTTGGAGCTATAAACCCATCTTTTGTTTCAGCCCATTTGAGAATGATGTAAGGTCTTTGTTTATTGTGAAACGTAAAAAACCGTTTGTGCGACTCTTCGCATTCATCTTTCAAAACACCAACTGTTACATTTATACCAGCAATTCGCAAAAGTTCTATTCCCTTTCCAGAAACTTCAGAAAATGGATCTACACAACCAATAACCACATTAGCTATTTGATGCTTTACAATTAATTCTGCACAAGGAGGTGTTTTCCCATAATGAGCACAAGGCTCTAAATTCACATAGAGTGTTGAATCTCTGAGTAAGGATTTATCCTTTACCGATGCAACAGCATTTACTTCTGCATGAGGGGAGCCGGACTTTTCATGCCAACCTTCACCAATGATGGTGTCCTTATGAACAATCACAGATCACACCATGGGATTGGGATAGGTCTTT
>JAQWKY010000053.1 GCA_029247585.1 Flavobacteriales bacterium
TGGGGCTCGAACCCAGGACCCTCTCCTTAAAAGGGAGATGCTCTACCAACTGAGCTACCAAGTCAAAACGAGGTATGTATGAAGTGACTTGGCTGGGGCTCGAACCCAGGACCCTCTCCTTAAAAGGGAGATGCTCTACCAACTGAGCTACCAAGTCAAAATTTTAATGTGCCTAGAACAGGAATCGAACCTGCACGACCAGAGGTCATACGCCCCTCAAGCGTACGCGTCTACCAATTCCGCCACCTAGGCATTATTGATTGCCATCATGCTTCGTGAAAAGCGATGCAAATATAAGTGCATTATTTTACAAGACCATACGTCTTTTAAAGTTTTATTATGTTTTTTTTGGAATCTGTAAATCCTACTTATTCGATGATTGGAGAACGTTCAAAAATTGCATTTTCATCAAATAGTTTGCGGTAGGTTTTTAGGTCGTGATAGTTTTTTGCGCCCATGGATTTACTGATGTGTATCATTTTTGGATTGAAATCTCCTATCCAAGTCATAATCACCTTTTTATAGTTTGGACGTTTGGTACGAAGATGTTCTGCCGCAGCATTTAGAATATAGGACTCCATGCCAAGACCCTGGAATTTTGGAGTAACGCCAAAGACGATGCCCCAAACGTATTTTGGTTTGCTGAATAGCTTTTGTAAAAGGAATTTTAGTTTACCCCAAAGGTTAAAGTTTCCTTTGGTTACTTTAAAGTATTGATTCAATTCAGGTAACATGATGACAAATGAAATCGGCTTATCCTTGTAATAAGCATACCAGATCAAGTCCGTCTCCATAACGGGTTTGATCTTTTGCATCATTGCCATGGCTTGTTTGCTCGACATTTCTTTGAAATTATCATGCGTCACCCAAGCTGCATTGTAAACCTCTCGAAAATCTTCAGCATACTTTTTTAGATTGTTTTTATTGATGGTTTCAAGTCTGTAATCTTTATTCTGTTTAATCCGTTCAAATTTATTGACGTATTTTTCCGGTAGTTTTTGAGTAAGTGGTTTTATAAAGTTGTGTTGGTTGAAGTAGGTTTGGAAACCGTAGTTTTCGAAAAATGCTTGATAATAAGGAGGGTTGTAGCTGTTCGCATAAATGGGTGGGTGTTCAAAACCATTTACCAATAAACCCCAATAACGATCTTTTTCACCAAAATTCACGGGTCCATCCATGGCTTGCATGCCTCTTTCAGCGAGCCAATTTTTACATGTGTCAAATAATACAATCGCAGCCTGTTCATCATCTATGCATTCAAAAAACCCCATCCCACCGGTGGCTTGTTTGAAGGTGTTCGCTTTTTTGTTGTCAATGAATGCGGCCACTCTACCTATAGTTTCTCCCTGGTTGTTTTCTAGAATAAATCGCGTGGCTGAGCCGTGAGTAAAGTAGCTGTTTTTGTTTGGGTCAAAAACAGCTTCTACTTCTTGTTTTATATGAGCAATCCAGTTGGAGTCGTTTTTGTAAATCAAGTAGGGAACCTGATGAAATCTTTTTATTTCATTTGAATTAGAAACTTCAACGATCTTCATGCGATGGGCTTTAGATGTGGTGATTAATTTTATCTTTGTTTCTGCATTGATATGCAATTTTACAATTTAAAAAGCAATGGATGAAAAATAAGCTCGTAATTGTTACAGGGGCTTCTTCGGGAATAGGAAAGGCATGTGCGGTTGAATTTGCCCAGAAGGGTGCTGATGTGGTTTTAGTAGCTAGGTCGGAGTCTAAATTGGAAGTAGTTGCTGAGCAAATTTCATCTTATGGCGTTCAGGTGCTCTCTGTGGTTGCTGATGTAAGCCAGGAAGAAGATTGTAAAAAAATGGTTGACGAGGTACTCCTTAAATTTGGTAAAATTGATGTTTTGGTTAACAATGCGGGCATTTCTATGCGTGCTGCTTTTTCTGAGATTGATTTGTCTGTTCTTAAAAAAGTGATGGGTGTTAATTTTTGGGGTACGGTATACTGTACCCGTTATGCCCTAGCAAGTATTCTCGAGAATAAGGGCTCGGTAGTAGGGGTTTCTTCAATTGCAGGCTACAAAGGTTTACCCGGAAGAACGGGCTATTCGTCCTCTAAGTTTGCGATGCATGGTTTCCTGGAGTCTTTGCGCCTTGAAAATCTGAAAAATGGATTACACGTTTTAATTGCTTGTCCGGGTTTTACGGCCTCAAATATTCGAAATACCGCACTTACTGGTGATGGCTCTTCTCAGGGAGAAACGCCTAGAGATGAGCAAAAAATGATGCAGCCTGAAGAAGTTGCTACTTACATCGTTGATGCGGTTGTAAAGAGGAAAGATAGGCTAACATTGACCTTCAATGGTAAGCTAACCGTTTTGTTGAATAAGTTTTTCCCCAAGTGGGTTGATAAGTTGGTCTACAATCACATGCGTAAGGAAGCAGATGCACCTTTTAAATGAAAGTTATACTGGTAGGATATATGGGCTCTGGAAAGAGCGTTGTAGCTAAGAAATTGGCGCAATTACTCGATTATCGTTTTATTGATACCGACGAATGGATTGAAGCGAGAGCTTGTAAGACCATTCCCGAAATTTTTTCTGAAGATGGAGAAGCTACCTTCAGAAAAAAAGAAAAAGAATGTCTAGAGTTTTTGATGGATCAAGATCATATTGTTTTGTCCACTGGTGGTGGAATGCCCTGCTTCAATGAGGCCATTGATTTGATGCTTGAATTGGGGGAAACGATTTATCTGGATGCCAGTATCGAAACTCTAACATCTCGGTTGTGGACTGGGAAGTCGGGAAGGCCTATTCTTAAAGATTTTAAATTGAAAGAAGAATTGAGTACTTTCATTTCAAAGCACCTGTCTGGACGTTTAGACTGTTATCAAAAATCGAAGTATAGCGTCGTGGTCGATGACAAATCTGTAGAGCGCATTGCTCAAGAAATCAAATCAATATTGGAATCCTAGGTTTTACTTTTTCAGTAACACCAAATCTATTCGTACCGTAGGGCTTTTATTGGATCTACTTTCTGTATCAGTAGGGAGGGGATGATGAGCATGCTCATGCAGATGACAATGCTAAATAGATTGATCATCAGCCAATTTTCAGGGGACAGAAGAACGGGAAGTGATTTCACGTAATAGTGCTCCGGGTCCAGCTGTATGGGAGCGAAAAAGTGCTGTATTCCAATTAGTGAGAGCCCAATTCCGTTTCCAAGAATCAAGCCTTTTCGAAGTAGATAAAAGGCGTGGTAAAGAAATATTTTTTTGATGGATATTTGGGCCGCACCTATTGCTTTCATTAGGCCAATCATTTTGGTTCTTTCAAGAATAATGATGAGCAGGGAACTGATCATGTTGATGCAAGCTACAATAATCATTATCAATAAGATAATCCCTATGTTCATGTCAAAGAGTTTTATCCAATCAAAAATTTGTGAATAGGAATCTTGGGCACTCATCACACGTGTGTCGAAAGGGCTGTTGTTTTCGACTTCCGCGAGGACTTGCTGATGGTCAAATCCTTCTTTTACTTTCAGTTCTATCGAGCTGCATTGATTTTCTGACCATCGATTCATTTTTCGCAAATGTTTTTGGTCTGCAAACACATAGAGGTCATCAAACAATTCGATGCCCGTTTCATAAATTCCTTCGATCTTGAATTTTCTAACGAAGGGTTGATTGTTGTTTTTTCCTTGAAAATAAAAAAGCGCGTTATCATTGACTCCCAGACTCATTTTTTGACTGAGTTTCTGAGATATAAGAACGCTATTACTTTTTTTTGAAGACTGGTATTTAGGGCAATTTCCTTCGATAAGGTGGCTGTTTACGAAACTCCAATCAAAGTTTTCATCGATGCCTTTGATCACAATCCCTTCAAACTCAGTCTCTGTTTTAATAAGACCATTCTTTGTGATTTGTGTTTGGATATGAGCAACACCATCTATGTTGTAAAATTTCTGAAGGAGGGAGCTGTCTGCAAGAATTGGAGCGACTTCTAAGGATTGGTTAAGATCCAAAACAGCGACTTGAATATCAGAGGTAAATCCGGTAACTTTAGCACTGATTTTTTCTTGCAAACCTTTGCCGGTAGCAATGGCTAAAATCATAACTGTAATGCTTAAGCTTACCGCAGCAATGGCCATTTTCAAAATAGGTTTTGATATGGAATGCTGAAGATTTTTTTCGGTGTGTAGGCGTTTTGCTACAAATTTTTCAAAATTCAAGTGGCTATGCTTTATCAATGTGTTTCCAAATATAGTAAAATGAAGTTACTGACGGGTTTCATTTTTGCGCTCTTGTTTTCTTGTCAGGCGCAACAATCCTCTGACGAAATCATTACGGGAGCTAAACAATTGAATAGCTATCTTCCTATGCTTAAAGGGAAAAATATTGCAGTTGTGGCGAATCAAACTTCTTTGGTTGATGGGATTCATTTGGTAGATACTTTACTTGCACGATCGGTAACTGTGACCAAAGTATTTGCCCCAGAACATGGATTTAGAGGTAATGCTGATGCGGGAGCTTCCATTGATGATGCTGTAGATGTGAAAACGGGATTGCCCATCTTATCGCTTTACGGAGCAACTAAAAAACCGACCCAAGCATTTTTAGAAGGGGTTGATGTTGTGGTTTTTGACATCCAAGATGTAGGAGCTCGATTTTACACGTACATTTCGACCTTACATTATGTGATGGAAGCTTGTGCTGAAAATGCCATTCCCTTATTGGTGCTTGACCGTCCCAATCCTAATGCACATTATGTGGACGGTCCCATTTTAGATTCAGCGTATCAATCTTTTGTTGGCATGCACCCAGTGCCTATTGTTCATGGAATGACTCTTGCCGAGTACGCTCAAATGATTAATGGTGAGTTTTGGTTGAAAGACTCTTTGCAGTGTGAGTTGATGTATCAGTCCATGCAAAATTACCATCATCAGAAGCCCTACAAACTTCCTGTAAAACCTTCTCCGAACTTACCGAATTCACAATCGGTAGCCTTATATCCTTCCTTGTGTTTGTTTGAAGGTACGGATGTAAGTATTGGAAGAGGTACCCTACAACAATTTCAAGTTATTGGCTCACCAAAATTAGATACTTGTTCTTATGTGTTCACTCCGATTTCTCGGGAGGGAGCGAAGTATCCCAAACATGAAAATACAGTTTGTTGTGGTTGGAATTTAAGCGGATTTGAGCCAGAAGATGGAATTTATTTGGGTCATCTGATTGAATCTTATCATCAATACAGTTCCAAAGGAAGGGTCTTTTTTACTTCATTTTTTGACAAACTAGCCGGCTCCAATCAGTTGCGTATTCAGATAGAGGCAGGGTGGACGTCAAATCAGATTAAAGAAACGTGGGAAGAAGGCTTAGACGCTTTCAAGAAGAAAAGAGCTGCTTATTTGATTTACCCTTAATCCATTATAAGCCCTAAATTACCCCTATGCGTATATCATCAAAGTAAACGCAGCATTTCCTCCATAACATCTTCAGAATCCCAAACTTCACTGATGTTTGGTTTACTCATGATGCTTTGCATTAGTTTTTCTTGTTTCATGCCGATATGCCAGGCATCAGCGTAAGAAATATTTGTAAAACTAACCATGGAGTAGAGTGGTGTCCATTTCTCTGGATAACGTTGAGTGAATTTTTGCTCAATTTTTTTCTGTACTAAGAATTTAGTTTGAGCTGTTTTGTCTCGCATAACGACGAAATTATGCATCGAAAGATCTTGTACGCCATCGCCATTAGGTTTGCGTACTCTTGAATATTCTTCAAAACAAGTTTCGAAATTGTTATTGTGCTTGTCTAACAATTCATCGAGTATTCTACAATCCTCAAAACCAGCATTCATTCCCTGTCCGTAAAAAGGTACAGTAGCATGGGCAGCATCTCCTATTAAGATGGTTTTATCGTCAACGTGCCATGGGTAGGTTCGCATGATGGCCATGGATGAAGTAGGATTTGCAAAAAACTGTTCACATAAATCTGGAATGAGAGGAACTAAATCGGGAAATGTTTTTTCGAAATACTCTTGAACGTCTTTGTGTGTGTTCAGCTTTTCAAAGGATTCTTTTCCTTCGTAAGGGGCAAATAAGGTGCATGTGTAACTTCCGTCTAAGTTGGGCAGTGCAATCAGCATAAAATTGCCTCGGGGCCATATGTGTAATGCGTTTTTTTCCAGTTTGTGCGTTCCATTGTCATTAGCTGGAATCAGTAACTCTTTGTATCCGTGTTCGATGTACTGTTGTGAATACTGTTGCCGATTTCTTTTTACCATTTGATTGCGAACGGCAGAAAAGGCTCCATCAGCACCAATCAAAAGATCCGAATCAACGGTTGTTTTTTTATTTGAGTTTGTGTGTTCAAAGGTGGTTGTGGCTGTTTCAAAATCTACATCCAAACATCTTTGATTGCAGTGAATCTCAACGCCTAAATTTTCAGCCATTTCCATCAGAACCAAATTTAGCTTTGATCTAGATACCGAATAGATTGCCTGATCTGGATTTCCATAGGCTTGTTCTGATAATTGTCCATGCACATCATGCATGATTCTTTTGTACATAGGAATGGCGATCTTTTCGACGTTTTTTGCTGCGTTTACTTTCTTTAGAGCCGTCCAACCTCTTTCTGATAGAGCCAAATTGATGGACTTGCCTGCGGCAATTTCGGCCAATCGCAAATCATTTCTTCTTTCGTATAGGGATACCTGAAAACCTCTTTTTTGCATGTATAGGGCGCACAGTGATCCAACTAATCCAGCCCCGGCTATGGTGATTTTTCTTTTCATAAACTGGACGCTAGTATGTGGTAAAATTTATACACATCTGTGAAACTGTTGTACAAGGGTACTGGAGCAACTCGAATGACATCAGGTTCCCGCCAATCTGCAACAACCCCTTTTTTTGTGATCTTGTCAAATAATGTTTTGTTTCCTTTTTTTACTTGAATGGAAACTTGACACCCTCTTTGGTCTGGTGTAATGATGTTGATTTTATCTGAATCTAGGGTTTCTAACAATTCGATGAGGTAATTCGTCAGTTTTTTTGATTTTTCAATCAATATGTCCATGCCAACTTCATCAAAAATGCAAAGAGAAGCACGTATTGCTGCTAACGATAAAATGGGAGGATTGCTAAGTTGCCAACCTTCTGCAGACTCAATAGCTTCGAAATCATCTGGCATTTTAAACCGATTTTCTTTATTGTGGCCCCACCAGCCGGCAAACTTAGGTAAGTTGCTTTTGTGATGTTTTTCGTGAATGAAGGCACCCGCAACCGATCCTGGGCCTGAATTCAAGTATTTGTAGGAACACCAAACGGCAAAGTCTACATTCCAGTTGTGAAGCTCTAGCTTAACATTTCCTGCGGCGTGGGCCAAATCGAATCCCACACAAATATCTTCCTTATGTGCTAATTTGGTTAGCGTTTTCATATCAAAAACTTGCCCTGTGTAGTAGTTTACACCACCCAGCATAAGCAGGGCAATTTCATCTCCTTTGTCAGCGATTAGTTTGGCAATATCTTCAGTTCTTAGTGCATTTTCACCTTCTCTAGGTCTGATTTTTATGAGGCTTTCATCGGGCTCATACCCATGGTGTTTAATTTGTGATGAAACTGCGTATATATCAGAGGGGAATGCATCTGCCTCGATAACGATTTTGTGTTTTTTCCCTTCGGGTCGATAAAAGGAAACCATCATCAAATGTAGATTTACCGTCAGTGAATTCATGGCAATAACCTCAGATTTCACGGCTCCTACAATTTTAGCATAGCCTTCGCTTAGAAACTCATGGTAGGGCATCCATGGATTTTTAGCCTGCAAATGTCCTTCAACACCTAATTGAGCCCAGTCTGTGAGTTCTTGATCCAAATAGGCTCTGGTCTGTTTGGGTTGTAGTCCCAATGAATTTCCACATAAATAAATCAATTCATTCCCGTTTTCATCTCTAGGGATGTGAAATTCATTTCTGTAGGAACTTAGTTGATCCTCTTTGTCGAGTTGCCTTGCAAACTCTTTTGTGTTTTTAGAGCTCATTGATCTCGAAAATAATAGGTCTGCTCGGAGCAGCGTCAGAAACAAAAGCAGGGATTTGAATCGTTAATAAATAATGACCGTCTTGAATTTGATTGTCCACATAAATCATTTCTGTGATGGTTTTGTTCTTTGTCTTTGGGTTGAACTTTTTATTCTCGGTATCCCAAAAAGTATTGTGAGCAGATAAAATACCCTCATCCAACAAACGGTCAACGGATGGTGTATCCACCAACAAATGTTTTACTCCCCGTTCTTTGATATACTCCATGGCATCTATTGTAAAAAAAGGAGAACTATTTGTAAGATAGTTTTGAGATTTCTTTTCAGGTAAATTGGGCAGTGTTCGTATGACTAAACCTTCCATAAATTCATTAGGAACATCTTTTAGTTTTTCTAGCAATAGCTCTCTTGTGATTAGGAGGTCATCCTCATTTAATTGGGGAATGTATTTTTCGCTTGTCTTTTGCACATGTATAGAAACTAAATGAGCGGGAATCATGAGGTCCTTCAGAGAGGATAATACATCGATTCGTTCTTTTGTGATGTGCCCAACACATTCGGTATGCGTTCCATTGCAATGAGGAACGATGTGATACGTTTCAAAATTACAAACGCCTCCTTTTCGCGTATCTCCAATAAAATTTTCATTTGAGTAAGGTTCGGATGAAGCTTTTTGAACTCCGTAGGTGTTCGGTTGCTTGCCGTTAAATAGGAGTGGAATTGAAATGTCCTTACCTTTGGAAAAGTCAATGAGGTATTTGTTGTTTTTTATGAAAATTTCTCCTTTCATTTATGCAAAGTCTGATTCTTTCATGTTCAGCCAATCTAGGGCATTTGCAGAAAGTAGTTTTTCTTTTATGTCAGTGGAGAAAGATGCGTTATGAATCAATTTACCCGGTTCTAATTCACCCAACGGAAAGGGGTAGTCGGTTCCCAAAGCGACTTTGTCTTCACCCACTAAATCTACAATATAATTTAATATTTTCTCATCATGAACCAAGCTATCTAGCCAAAATTTTCCGAGATAATCTTTTGGGTTGATCTGATTGTCTACAGCTACCAAATCAGGGCGAACATTAAAGCCGTGTTCGATTCTGCCGATGGTTGCTGGAAATGATCCCCCACCGTGTGCAAAGGCAACTCTTAATTTCGGGAATTTCTGAAATACGCCACTAAAAATCATGGAGCATATCGCAAGAGAGGTTTCCATAGGCATACCCACCAGCCACGAAAGCCAGTACTTGTCCATTTTTTCTTTGGCCATCCACCACCAAGGATGTACAAAAACAGCCATATCTAATGCTTCGCACGCCTCATAAATTGGGAAAAAAGAAGTTTCACTAAGGTTTAAGTCATTTACATGCGAGCCGATTTGAATGCCTTTCATACCAATAGCTTTACATCGCTCCAATTCTTTGATGGCTAGCTTGGTGTCTTGCATAGGAATATTACCCAGCCCAACAAAACGATTTGGAGATTTGTCGACGACTTTGATTAGGTCGTCATTGATAAATTTTGAGATTTCTAGACCGTCTTTAGGCTTCGTCCAGTAGGAAAGCTATTGGTATGAAAGG
>JAQWKY010000070.1 GCA_029247585.1 Flavobacteriales bacterium
AATGAGTGGATGATTCATCAGCTAAAAACGACGGCTAACTTTGCAAAAAATTCGAAGTTGGTAACCTGGTTTGTAGGGGGGTTAAATTTCCAAATTGAGCATCATCTTTTCCCAAATATTTGTCACGTACATTACAAGAAAATATCTGATATCGTTAAGGCTACAGCCGAAGAGTATGGTATCATTTATAATGACAATAAAACTTATTTTGGTGCCGTTCGCTCGCATTACAAAATGCTTAAGGAATTGGGTGTGAAGCCTGTGTTAGTTAAATAATTCTAGGACTCCCGTCTAACCATTTTCAGTTGTTGTAAAGCTTTTTCGACAAGGTCTATTTTCTCGAAGACTAAACTCAATTTATTATTGCGTTCCTTCATCTGACAAGTTCTTGGATTTTCCTTAATGAAATTTAAGATGTTGCCAAAAGCTTCAGATTCAAAAAAGGAAGACTGAGGATTTGCAACAAAGTAAGCAATCATTTTGTGGCCTTTCAGAATTACTTTCTCAAAGCCTAAATCTTTGGCAATCCATTTCAAGCGAATGGAATCAAATAGTTTTTCTACCTGGGGAGGTATAGCGCCAAATCGATCTGTAATTTGTTCTTCAAATAGTTTTAAGTCCTCTTCATTTTCAATAGAATTCAGGTCTTTGTATAACTGAAGTCGTTCAGATATGGAGTTTACATAATCATCAGGGATTAATATTTCCATATCTGTATCTATCTGACATTCGTCTACAAAGAAGGAGTCTGAATCATCCTTTTTATACACGTTTTTAAATTCGGTTTCTTTCAGTTCTTGTACTGCTTCGTTTAATATTTTTTGATACATTTCGAATCCAATGTCGGAGATGAATCCTGATTGTTCTGCTCCTAAAATATCTCCGGCACCACGAATTTCCAAATCGCGCATGGCAATGTTAAACCCGGAACCAAGGTCGGCATGTTGTTCTAAAGCCTGAATGCGCTTTCTTCCTTCTTCACTCATGCTTATACGTGGGGGTGTGACCAGGTAGCAGAAGGCTTTTTTATTCGAACGCCCAACACGCCCACGCATTTGATGAAGGTCGCTTAAGCCAAAGTTTTGGGCGTCATTGATGATGATGGTATTGGCATTAGGGATGTCTAAACCACTTTCGATAATTGTGGTTGAGACGAGTAAGTCAAACTCACCTTCGATAAAGTCCAACATCAAACGTTCCAATTTAGGCCCATCCATTTGTCCGTGTCCTATACCTACTTTCACGTCTGGACAAAGACGTTGTATCATCCCTGCGACTTCTTTGATGTTTTCGATTCGGTTGTGTATAAAGAAAACTTGACCTCCTCTTGAAACTTCGTATTGTATGGCATCTCGAAGGGTTTCTTCGTTAAATCCAATGTTTTGAGTTTGTACAGGTAGCCTGTTGGGTGGAGCTGTTTTGATCGTTGATAAATCTCGGGCTGCCATTAGTGAGAATTGTAATGTTCTTGGAATAGGGGTGGCCGTTAAGGTTAATGTGTCAACATTTGCCTTGATGGTTTTGAGTTTATCTTTCACGCCAACGCCAAATTTTTGTTCTTCATCAATCACCAATAAGCCGAGATCAAGGAATTTTACATCTTTCCCAACAAGTCGGTGTGTCCCAATAATGATGTCTACCTTCCCATCGGCTAAGTTTTGTAGTGTTTCTTTTTGCTGTTTTGCAGTTTTAAAACGATTTATATAATCAACTTCACAAGGAAAATCTTTTAAACGCTTGCGGAATGTTTTGTAATGTTGAAGAGCAAGAATAGTTGTGGGTACTAATATGGCTACTTGTTTATTATCGCAAACCGCTTTAAATGCGGCACGTATGGCAATTTCTGTTTTACCAAAACCTACATCACCACAAACCAGGCGATCCATAGGTGTGTCAGACTCCATATCCTTTTTAACCGCCTGAGTAGTTTTAAGCTGGTCGGGTGTGTCTTCATACAGGAAACTGGCCTCTAACTCGTATTGTAAATAATTGTCGGGATTAAAAGAAAAACCTATTACCGCTTTACGTTTGGCATACAGTTGTATTAAATCGTAGGCAATGGTTTTTATTTTTGTCTTGGTCTTGCTTTTTGTCTTCGCCCATTGCGGGGAGCCTAATTGATGAATTTTAGGTGCTTTACCTTCCTTTCCATTAAATTTACTGATTTTATGAAGTGCATGAATACTCACATAAAGCAGGTCATTGTTACGATAAATAAGTTTTATCGCCTCTTGTTTTTTCCCTTGTACATCTATTTTTTGCAGGCCACCAAACTTTCCTATTCCGTGATCGATGTGGGTTACAAAATCACCAATTTCTAAATTTGTGATTTCATCAAGTGTTATGGTTTTCTTGTATTGTTGTGCTGACTTAAGTTTAAACTTATGGTACCGCTCAAACAATTGATGGTCGGTGTAGCAAAGTATTTTATGCTCATGATCTACGAATCCCTCATGAAGGGGTAGGAGGATGGTGCTGAATTTAAAATTTTCATCAATTTTTTCGAAGATGTTGTGAAACCGCTCTTCTTGTTTTTGTGAAGAACATAGGATTAAGTTGGTGTAACCATCAAGTGCCATTTCATTAAAATGCTCAATAATCAGATCAAATTGTTTGTTAAAGCTGGGTTGAAATGAAGTTTGAAAATCAATGTTGTGGTTTGTATTTTCCACTTGAGTTCCAAATGAAATTTTCTGAAAGTTCTGGATTGCTTTTGAAAAGATTTTTGAGTTGATGAAAAGGTCTTCGGGTTTGATGTGTTTGATACTGCCGTCTAATTCCTCGTAAGCATCGTATGCTTTTAGATAGAGTTTATCCAAATGTGCTTTACAGAGTTCTTCATCTTTAATCCATAAGACGGCTTTTTCATTGAGGTAATTCATGAAAGAAACCCGCGCTTCTATCATTTCCTTATTTTCTACATTAGGAATGATGTTGAGCTTTTTCACCTGCTGAATGGATAATTGTGTGTTGATGTTAAAGCTTCGAATGCTTTCAACCTCATCACCGAAAAATTCTATACGGTAGGGGTCTTCGCTTGAAAAGGAGAAAACATCTACGATACCTCCACGAATAGAAAATTGACCCGGTTCCACAACAAAGTCGGAATATTCAAACCCATATTCAAATAAGGTTTCATTCAAGAAGTCAATTCCTATTTCTTCCCCTACAATAAGTTTTAGTGTGTTTTTGTGAAGCTCTTTTTGGGTGATGACTTTTTCAAATAATGCATCGGGATACGAAATGATACAGCAAGGTTTTCTTCTGGAATTTAATCTGTTCAGTACTTCTGCCCTCATCAATACATTGGCATTGTCTGTTTCTTCAATTTGATAGGGACGGCGGTAGGATCCGGGATAGAACAGAAGGTCTTTTTCGGATATAAATTGCTCTAAATCATTGTGAAAATAAGCAGCTTCTTCTTTATCGGATAAAATGAAGATGTAAGTTTGCTCTGAGGATTTGAAGCATTGGCTGGCGATTATCGGAGTAATAGAGCCCGTCAATCCACTCAAATGAATCGATTGTTTACGATGTAAAGTATCGATAATGGTGCGGTCTTGAATGCTTTTTAGATACCCGTTAATTAACTCGCTCTTTTTCATATTTTTTCAATGGCTTAACCCCGATCAGTTTGCTGACCGGGGTGCTTCTATTTCCGTTTTATTTAAATTCTCAATCTTTTTAAAAGACAATACTAGATTGAGTTTTAGTTATTCGTCTAAATAACTAAGTGCTTTATTCATCATCACTTTGGAGCCCGTGAAAAAAGGTGTTCTTTCGTGAATTTCTTTTGCTTTAATATTCAGTAAGCGCTCTTTTCCCTGGGTAGCTAAACCTCCAGCTTGTTCAGCAATCATGGCTATAGGATTGCATTCGTAAAGCAGCCTTAACCTCCCTTTAGGAGCATCTGCTGTAGCTGGATAAATGAAGATGCCTCCTTTGAGCAAATTCCTGTGAAAATCTGCAACCAAAGAGCCCATAAATCTCGCTGTATGTGTTCTTTTGCCTTTGTCGTTTAGTTTCTTACAGTATCCTATATAATTTTGAATGCCTTTTTCTAAAGTCTTATAGTTCCCCTCATTGATGGAGAATATATTCCCTTTTTGAGGTGTCTTTATGGCTTCATTTGTGAGGATGAATTTTCCAGAACTTGGCTCCAAAGTAAAGGCATGAACGCCATTACCACAAGTGTAGATTAAGACGGTAGATGTTCCGTAAAGCACATATCCGGCTACTACTTGCTCATAACCATGGCGATGAAATTCTTCTTTTTTTGGTTGCCCCTTCTGGTTTCGTTTAAAAACAGAAAATATGGTGCCTACTGAAATGTTTACGTCAATGTTTGATGATCCATCTAAAGGGTCGGTGGCAAATAAGTATTCGCCAGACTCATTTAGAGAGATGATTTCGTCATTTTCCTCGCTTAAAATGGCTGCAATGTGATTGCAAGATTCTAGGGATTCTATAAATTGATCATTAGCAAATAAGTCTAATTTTTGAACTTGTTCCCCCTGAATATTTTCACTTCCTGCAGCACCCAATACGTCGGCTAATCCAGCTCTGCTAATAACTGAATGTACTCTTTCTGAAGCCCTTTCAACGGCTCTTAAAATAGCAGATATTGCTTTTGGATCGGGTTGATGAAGTTCATCCCTATTTTCGATGAATTGACCTAAGAGAATTTCATTTTTAGTATTCATAAATCGGTTTTCACTTTTTGATTTTGAAATAGATGTATTTTTCTCCTATCGGGGGTTTGTCGTGGACAAAGATAAGTTTTATGAGTTTAAAAAGTTGAATTATTACGATACATACCTCTTATATTTATTTGAATGCTAGTTGGGGTGTAATAATTAAAACATTGTTATTCTGCTCTTTAAAAAATGCGTATATTTGCGCCCAATTTTGTGGGATTTAGATTTTAAAATCCTCATTTACAAGGTTTAACCATCAAAATAATTAATTGATGAATATTTCTAAAGAAAACATTGATTCTTTAAATGCAGTTTTGAAAATAGAACTTTCAGCTGCCGATTATCAAGAGCGTGTCGAAACGGTATTAGCAGATTACAGAAAAACTGCTGATATGCCTGGTTTCCGAAAGGGAAAAGTACCTGCGGGGGTTGTTAAGAAGCGTTACGGTATTCCTGTAAAGGTTGAAGAGATTAATAAAATCCTTTCGGATTCTGTTACGAAGTATATTGTTGATGAGAAATTAGACATTTTAGGAAATCCCCTTCCTAAAGAATCGGAACAAATTGATTGGGAACGCCAAGAGGAGTTTGTTTTTGAATATGAATTGGGTTTAGCACCTACTTTTGAAGTAAATATTTCGAAAAAGAACAAACTTGATTTATACAAAATAAAGGCTGATAAGGCTATGATAGATCGTTATGCTGAGGATATAGCGAAACGTTATGGTAAAATGTCGAGTCCAGAAAAAGTGGAGGAGAAAGATTTGGTTTACGGAACATTCCAAGAACTAGATGCAGAGGGTTCTGCTGTTGAGGGAGGAATTACCAACCAAGCTTCTGTGTCGCTTGATGCTGTGAAAACGAAGAAGTTGAAGAATGAATTCATTGGTTCTGAGAAAGGTGCTGTTATTGTTTTAGATCCTAAAAAATCTTTTGAAAATGATACCGATGCCGCTGCCATGTTGAACATTGATAAAGAAGCTTACGCTGGTTTGAAAGCGAAATTTTCTTTTACCATTGACAACATCAGTCGTATGGAACCCGCTGAATTGAACACGGAATTGTATGACAAGATATACGGTGAAGGTGTTGTGAAGAATGAAAAGGAATTCCGTGAGAAGATTACTGCAGAATCTGAAAATATGTTCGTAGGAGAAGCAGATCGTAAATTCCAGAACGATGCAGTAGATTACTTGTTGGAGAAAACATCATTTGATCTGCCTGAGGAGTTTTTGAAGCGATGGATGCAAACAGTTTCAGAGAAGCCAGTTACCTTAGATGAGATAGAAAAAGATTTCGAAGGGTATAAAAAGTCTTTAAAGTGGCAGATTATCGAAAACAAGATTGCTAAAGAAAATGAAATCAGTGTTTCTCGTGAGGAAGCTGTCGCTGAGACCAAGAAGTTGATTACGGCTCAGATGGCTCAATACGGACAGCTGTCTCCTGAAGAAGAGCAATTAGAACAATATGCGCAACAAGTGCTTGCAAATAAAGAAGAAGAGAAAAATATTTACGACCGTTTATTTTCATCAAAAATGACAGCGTTCTTTAAGAGTTCATTTAAAGTAAACGAAAAAGAGATTTCTTACGAGAAGTTCGTCAAATTAGTTCAAGCATAAATGCTTCGATAATAACTCAAAAAAAGGCTCGTGTTTCACGAGCCTTTTTTTATTTTAGCTATTCAATAATCCAAAAATACTTCAAAGATGTTCTCAAAAGACGAGTTTCGTAAATACGCAGTAAAGCATCAAGGAATCAGCAGTACCACTGTGGATTCATTTACATCAATGATGAATAACTATATTTCTCCAACCATTATCGAAGAGCGTCAAATGAATGTGGCCTCTATGGATGTTTTTTCCAGATTGATGATGGATCGTATTATTTTTTTAGGCGTACCTATTAATGATTATGTAGCAAACATCATTCAGGCACAACTCTTGTTTTTGGAGTCTGTTGATGCTAAAAAAGACATACAGATTTATTTAAACTCTCCTGGAGGAGGTGTTTATGCAGGTTTAGGGATTTACGACACCATGCAGTACATCGCTCCGGATGTCGCAACGATATGTACAGGAATGGCTGCAAGTATGGGAGCTGTTTTACTGTGTGCGGGAGCAAAAGGAAAGCGTACAGCTTTGAAGCATTCTAGAGTGATGATTCACCAGCCTCTTGGTGGAGCTCAAGGTCAGGCATCTGATATTGAAATTACCGCTCGAGAAATTCAAAAACTTAAAAAGGAGTTGTATACCATTATATCTGATCATTCAGGGAAATCTTATGATGAGGTCTGGAAAGATGGAGACAGAGATTATTGGATGACTTCTTCCGAGGCAAAAGACTACGGCATGATTGACGAAGTTCTTGTAAGAGCAAAATAAAAATCTCAAAAGCCTTCCCAACGGAAGGCTTTTTTAATCGTAAAAATTCCATATCAAGCTCATTCTGAAGAAAGGTTTAGTCATCGGATAGGGTTTCAGTACATACTGATTGCCTTGTCCAAGGCCATTGATGTGCTCGTAGCTAAGGTAGATTTTTAATGTTTTGATTTGGAAGTTTGCAAACAAATCACACCTTAAGCTTGCCTCTGTTTCATATAAAGGGTTTACATAAAAATCTCCAATCATAGGAGAATAGCTCATACCCGGATGACTGGATTTGTAGCGTATTCTGGTTCCAAATTGGGCTAATGTTGCCTTTTTGATGATGTTTCCTTGCCAATATATTTTTTGATGGGTCAAGAAATCTACCAAAGGAATTTCTGAGCTAGAGCAGTTTTGGTAACCTATTTGCCCTTTCCAGTTCCATTTTTTGTAGTGTATCTTATAGTTCAGCGTACTTTGAAAAATTTGTATTGTTTCCTCAGATTGGGTTGCAATTGCAGATGCATTGTAGTAATGATGGTCATCGATGTTATGGTAAGAACTGTATAGAGAAATAGTTTCATTCAGATTCATGTCCCACTCAAGGGAACGATGTGTGGATGGTTTGTTGACGTCTGAGATCTCTAATTTGCTCGGATGATGAAAGATGATGTCGTTTTGCATCATCCAACTGGGATGTGTTTTCTCGAAGCCGAGTTTAAACTGATGGTTGAGGCCTAAAAAGAAAATCTTTTGTTGGTAGTTTGCCTGAAGGTTGTAGCGTTTGTTTGCATCTATTCCGTAAGCAAGAGAAACATGGTTTTTAAGGGATTTAGAGCTTAGACTTGTATGTAAGTTGTATTGCTTTAGATCCGAAGTTTCAAAATCAAAATTTTGATAACTCAAGCCGACCATCACATTTTTATCGGAGTCAATTTTTTGGCTCCATCTCAAGGCGTGGTTTGTGGTTGTGAAAACTCTACTGAGGCTAGAAGAAGAGTCTGTTCGAACCGGATAAAATAACGTATCCTCCTGAAGGTCGTTGTAAAATAGAGAGTCTCTGGAAACCTTTAATTCGTAGTCTATCTCTGCCTTGTTAGAATAGCGATAGGAGTGTTTCCAGTCGAGACCTTTTTGTTTGATTTCAGTATTTAGCCTTGTCCATTGGGTAGGTAAAAGCTCCCAGTTGCTTTCTGAGTTGGACAAAAACAGTTCGTCGTCTGTTACACCTCCATTCCAGTTGGATTCATTCTTGAAGGAGTGGAACCTCCATTCTGAGTTGTAGGGAATGTTCGGGTGGCTGAAGTTTCCGTGAAAAGCAAAACGGGTGGTTTTGAGTTTTTCATGAACCAGATAGCCTTCAGAAACAGTACGGTCATAGTCAATCAATACAGATCCGAATTTGTAGGGCCTTTGATGAATGACATTCATTTTCTGCCCTTCAACGAGTGTTGGTGCATACATGATTTTTGTATGCGGGAAATTTTCTTTGAACAGGGATGCGTAAATGGGTCTTTTTGCAGAGGCTTCTAGTAGTCTATCCCCAATTTTTAGATTTAGATGGTTGTTGGGTTTCCACCAAACAGGAACTCGAGGTAATCCAAAGTTGCTTAGTGTTGTTTCTTCAAATGGATGGTATCCAATCAGCAATAAATCATCTTCCTCAAGAAAAGAGTTTTGTGCGTTTTGAAACAAACCTGGTTCGGATACAGAAATGGAATCAATGAGTAGAGAGTTGGTCAATGAGTCGTCAATCTGAACCTCTTGACCATATAGTACAAGAGATAAAAAAATAGGAGTCCACTTTAATACATTCATGCGTCAAAGATAAGTGTAAATGACCATTAGAAAAATTAATTTGCTAGGGATGGTTTATACCTTGGTGATACTAGCCAAATTGATTTATAATCCTATTTTTTTAAGTCAGTAAAGTATTTGTAAAATTGCGGAATGGTTTCTATTCCTTTAAAGTAGTTAAACAGACCAAAATGTTCATTAGGTGAGTGAATGGCATCAGAATCTAGACCAAAGCCCAATAGAATTGATTTTACATTCAGTTCTTGTTCAAACAGAGCAACAATAGGTATGCTTCCACCACTTCGAACGGGAACGGGTTTTTTGCCAAATGTATTTTCCATAGCAAGGCTTGCTGCCTTATAACCATCATCATCGATAGGAGAAACGTATGGGGTGCCTCCGTGATGAGGAGTAATTTTAACTTTTACAGACTTGGGAGCAATGCTTTTAAAGTGGTCACTGAATAACTTAGTAATGTTGTCAGAGTTTTGCCCAGGGACTAAGCGCATGGAAATTTTGGCATAGGCTTTAGAAGCAATCACTGTTTTTGCCCCCTCACCTGTATAGCCACCCCAAATCCCATTCACGTCTAGTGTCGGGCGTATGGAGTTTCTTTCCATGGTTGAATACCCTTCTTCTCCATGTACATCCTCTAGGTTGAGGGCTGCTTTGTATGCTTCCAGATCAAAGGGAGCTTTTGCCATTTCCGCTCTTTCATCCAATGATAGTTCTTCTGCGTTATCATAGAATCCGGGAATGGTAATTCTATTTTGATCGTCATGAAGCGAAGCAATCATTTGAGTGAGGATGTTGATTGGGTTTGCAACAGCACCTCCATATAGTCCCGAATGTAAGTCGCGGTTTGGGCCCGTAATTTCAACTTCTACATAACTCAGGCCCCGTAGTCCTGTGGTAATGGATGGAATGTCATTTGCAATCATTCCTGTGTCAGAAATTAAAATAATATCTGCAGCTAGTTTTTCTTTGTTTTGTTTCACAAAATCTTCTAGAGATTCAGAACCGACTTCTTCCTCTCCTTCAATCATGAATTTGACATTGCAAGGCAGACTATTCGTTTTCATCATAAGCTCAAAAGCCTTGACATGCATATACATTTGTCCTTTATCATCACATGCTCCACGCGCAAAAACAGCTCCCTCAGGATGTAATTCTGTAGTTTTGATGATGGGTTCAAATGGGCCACTAGTCCACAAATCTATTGGGTCTGCCGGTTGAACATCGTAATGTCCGTAAACCAATACGGTAGGTAAAGAAGGGTCGATTATTTTTTCTGCATAGACAATTGGGTACCCATCCGTTTCACATATTTCAGCGTAATCAACCTCAGCTTCTAAAAGGCGTGTTTTAATGATTTCTGAGGTTTTTAAAACATCATTTTTGTATTTCGGGTCAGCAGAAATTGAGGGGATTTTTAACAGCTGAATTAGCTCATCTATGAACCGGTCCTTGTGTTGTTCAATGTATGCTTTTATATTTTCCATCTTTATAAATTTTAATTGAATCAAAGATACATTTTGTATGCAATATTATCTAATGTAATTTGTTTCTTAAATGGAATGATTTATTGTTAATTTAGAGCCTATGAATATAAGTATAATTGCAAATAATTTTTTTTTAGTCCTTGTGCTCTTTCAATGTTCTCTCTATGCACAAGAACGTGTTTCAGATCGTAAAATTCGAATTCCTTCAGTAAATCTAAACGCGGGATTTCACCTGCCAGGAGGTGATTTAAAAGAGCGCTTTGGTTCGAGCTTCATGTTTGGTGTTGGTTATCAGCTGAAACATGAAACTAATTTCTATTGGGGTATTGAAGCATCCGCTCTTGTTGGGTCGGACGTCAGAGAGCTTGATGCAATTGAGATTATAACGGTTGACAATGGTGATGTTGTTGATGTCAATGGAAATATTGCTAGGGTACGTTTTTGGGAGCGAGGTGCACACAGTCAATTGATTTTAGGTAAAATTATTTCCGTAATAGGACCCAATGAAAATTCAGGTATTTTCTTTCAAGCCGGAATGGGATACTTGTATCATAAAATTAGAATTGAGGATTTCGGAAACGCTACACCACAGTTACATGATGATTTAAAAAAGGGGTATGATCGTTTGTGTATGGGCTTTACCTCGAGTCAAGTGCTTGGATACCGCCATTTTTCGAATCATCATCGAATCAATTTTTACATTGGTCTGGAGTTTATTCAAGCGTTTACGGAGGATGTCCGTGCTTATGATTACAATACGAAATCTGCTTATCAAGATAAAAGGTTAGATTTGCTGAGCGGATTGAAGTTCGGGTGGACACTCCCTTTGTTTCAAAAAACGGATAACCAATATTACTATCATTGATTCTTAAGCTCTACAACATAGCTATAAAATTGTATGCCAAAATCATACAACTGGTAGCCTATAGAAATAAAAAAGCAAAGCTCTGGGTGCTTGGAAGAAGACGCAGCTTTGCCTATTTGGAGGAAGCATGTGCTCATGTGAATGATGTTGTCTGGATTCACTGTCCCTCTTTAGGAGAGTTCGAGCAGGCTAGACCTCTTATAGAAACAATCAAAAGAGATTTTAAAAAATTCAAGGTACTCGTTACCTTTTACTCTCCGTCGGGATATGAGATACGAAAAGACGAGCCTTTGCTCGACTATGTGTGTTATCTTCCACTAGATACGCGTGAGAATGCCCGTCGTTTTTTAGATTTGGTCAAGCCTGTTTTCACTTTTTTTGTCAAATATGATTTTTGGGCTAATTACTTAATTGAGTTGCAGCACAGAGGCCACAAACATTATGTGATATCAGCAATCTTTAGGAACAATCATTATTTTTTTAAAAAGAAGGGTGCTTGGATGTTGAATATCCTCTCGAATATTGACCATTTCTTTGTCCAAAATGAAGATTCAAAATACATGCTTCTTACTAAAAACATAACTCAGGTGAGTCATGTAGGAGACACCCGTTTTGATCGAGTTTTAGACATCACGAAAAACGTCAAAGATTTGCCAATTCTTGATTCTTTCAAAGGGTGTGTGCCCTTATTTATAGGGGGTAGTACCTGGCCTAAGGGAGAGGAAATATTGGTTGAGTTCATGAAACATTACGGCAAGCGTTTTAAGTATGTTGTTGCCTCTCATGAAATTCATGAATCAGCCATTCGTAAATTCGAGTCTTTGTCGAATTTCGAAGTCCTTCGCTACAGTAAGGCAAATGCCCAAAATGCGAAAACAGCTGATCTTCTCGTGATCGATAATATTGGTTTGTTAAGTTCATTGTATTCCTATGCGGATATCGCCTACATTGGGGGTGGTTTTGGAAAGGGAATTCACAACACCTTGGAAGCTGCCACGTTTGGGATGCCCATCTTTATTGGGCCAAAAAATGAAAAATTCCAGGAGGCAGTAGATCTTATGAGTCTGGGTGTAGCTACAGAAATAAAATCTGCACAAGAATTAATTGCTCATTGTGATCGGCTCCTAGTACACCCTACGAAATGGGATGACTTGAAAACTAAAAGCACCAATTATGTAGAAAGTAACGCGGGCGCAACACGAAAGATTGTTAAGCACGTTTTTTCTTGATGCCTGCTGTTTGACTTTTTTAATTTAGCGTATTAGGAAAATTAATTTATTGTTTTTGATTACGGTGCCATCGAAACCTGTAAGTTCATAGTGGAGAAAATAAGTTCCATTAGCACATGTTTCTCCTGTTTTTAGATCTTTACCATCCCACTTAAATTCCACCTCATCACTTTCGTAAACCAATATCCCCCATCGGGAGTATATTTTAGTTTTCAACGCTTTGGCAAAATTCCCTTCATACTTAAAAGTTTCATTTATCCCATCTTTGTTTGGTGTGAATGTGTTGGGGAAATAGTCTTTAGGTTCTGGGATGAAGCAAATTGTGTTTGAGATGCTTTTTACCAAAGCATCTTGAGCTTTTGTGGCCATAATTCTGAAGCAATATTTTTCTTCAACCCCCTCTTTTTCGAGTTGATTATCTATAAAATGAGTGTCTGTAATATCCTTGATGTCTTCAAATCTATTTTTTAAGGCGTTGTAATGTTGAACCGTATATTTCTGTACACCTGTTTCCCATTCTCCATATGAGTTCCAATAAAGCTCAAAGTGACTAGGGTATTGTTTTCCTTTAAGTACTATATTCTCCCCATAGTTACTTAACGGGCCAATGTTTCCACATTTATCAGTGTATTTTACCCGGTACCTATAGTTTGCGTGATTTACACCCACATTTTGATCTATAAAGGGCGGTTCTGTAGTTTCGGCGTAGTGCGTTATCCAACCAAAATATTGGTCCCATCGATCAATGAGATAAGAGTTGGAAGTGGTTTTGTAATTAGAGTGCGTTTCCCAATTCGAAATGATACTTGAATCCATATAGACGGATGAGTTTGTGAGCTTAAGAGGCTTGTTAAACTGTACGTACATGGGTTCAATTAATGAGACGTTGGATTTGGGTTTGTAACTTTTTGATGGATGATTTGCTACAACGTAATACCCATAAACCACATTGCATAAGTACGTATCCGTGTAGCTTAATTTATGCCTAGGCACTTCCTTGAGGATTTCATAAGGACTTCCATCAACCGATCTGTATATGGTGTATGATGTTAATTGATTCCAACCTATATAGGGAGACCAATTCAAGTCTATCGTTTCAAAGGAAGAGGTTTCCGTCTCTAATAAAATGGTAGCGTGTTTCGTCGAATAATTAGAAACCCTTTTACACGTGTCTTCAAGTGATATATTATAGTTATTTATAGCATTTGTTGGCGTTTTGTGTAAGAACTGATTTGGATTGATTTGCCCCGATGATTCTACGAAGATTGGTGAATCATTATTTGTGTAATGGTATAGATGCATTGCGCTGAAGCTGTTATCCAGATTTTGAGTAGACCATTCAATAGCTACCTTACCATTTGATATTACACTAACGTAGTTAATTTCTGGAGCTGGGGGTAGTGTGGGTTTTTCCATTTTTATGGTGTATTTAAAGGTGTCTACACAGGACGCGTACACACCTATTAAAGAAATCTCATATTCTACTACGGGTTCTGTTCCTCCTTCAGGATAGGTGTATGATACTTGGTTTGTTTCATTTAATGTGTAATTAGTTTGAGCGTTATTTCCATAGTCGGGGTAGAAAGCATCCATAAATTTGGAGTCGTCGTGTAGTTTCACACGAAGTGTGTCGCAAACCATTTTTTCATCTACTGTAAAATAGGGTCTTGGGGAAATTAAATTTATATAATCTTCTTTACGGATGGTCGTGTCTGAACAACCGTGGATTGATTCGATGATGAGTTCCACATCGTAGTCAGCAATTTCATTCAGTAAGGTTTCTAAAATTGGCTCAAAGGTTTTGAGTGTCTTGCCTGATTCTACACCCAAAAAATTAGTTTCATACAAGTTCCATGTGTATGAATTGATGTATTCATTGTTTAGACTATTTAGCGTAATAATGGCTGGTTTGCATTGCTCACCTGCATTCGGACTGGAGAATGAAGCATCAAGTTCATAGGCTTCTATTGACGCAGAGGTGCTGCCTGTACAGCCTAAATTATTTTGCACCGTTAACTCTATCGTGTAGATACCCGGTTTTTCTGTGCTTACCTTAGCCGTTCTTTCATTTGTGTCTGAAATATTTAAATCATTATCGGGTGTGCTCCATGCAAATGATGTATTTGTTCCAACAGCACTGCTTGGTTTGTCATTGATGGAAAATAGTTTATCCAAACATATTTGTGTGCTTGTATTAATTTCAGCTTTTGCACCTACTCCTAAATAAAGTTCCTTATTATAAATACATTCGCTATTTTCAATAAAAGCAGTGTATTTTACGCTGTAGTTTCCTGCTTCATTAACTCGCAATTTCAGCGTATCTCGAGACTCAGATAAAATATTAATGGCATCAGAGGGGTCAACACTCCAATAATAATAGGTGTTTATGTCTGGTGGCGTTATAAATTTTGCATGAAATGTTTTATCGACATAAGCAGCATCATTAAAACAGCTATTACTATTCAAAACACCCATTTCTAAGTCGTAAGAATTAACTTCAACAAAATCATCTAATTTGACTTGATCAAAGCAGCTTCTATCTTGGTTGAAAACACTGAGTTGTAAATCATAAGTATCCACCTCATCTACATAAAAAGTTCCATCTGACTCTGTGAGCGTTTGGTATACTTCACCACTAGAATGTATCAATTCCCATTGATAAGTGTATGCTCCATTTAAGTCTTTGGTCCGGTCAATAGTTTTTGGGCTAAACTCGTAGGGGTAGCATTGTCCTACGAATGGTTTTGAGTCATCAAGGTCTATTTGAAGGTCATCTAAATTAATCAAGACCTCTTGCTCTGTGGAGCATTCCGTTGTATTCTCATTCTTCCAATGCAGCCGATACGTACCAGGTTTGTTAAATGTATAGGTAAACCCGTTGTTATTGTCAGCGCTTAGAGTCGTCCATAAGTCATCATACAGTACCCAGCCATAATCGCCATCAAATATTGAGGTATCTTCAATTATTGCTTGGTAAGGAAATGTACACACATCAAGTTTTTCAGACGATAGTTCTAGCTCTGGATTTTTGTTTATGGTTATGAGTTTTTTCTCGGAAATCGTTTTCTCACAATTCGGATTTATGGTGGAATAAAGTTTTAGTGATAGGTCATGTACGCCAGGCTCTTCCATGATAAAAGTGGGTGATTTTAATGCAGAACTTTCCAAGACAGATTCATCACTGACAATTTTCCAATCATAAACGACAGACTCGTCCAGTTGATTTTCAGCAAATTCCATTGGGCTGAATTCATAACCTGAACATTCGGACGTTGAGGTGAGGTTTATGTCTAAGTTAAGATCGTCTACCGAAATTAAAAGGGTGTCTTTTGTTGTGCATTTTAAAGCATCATTTTCCGTTTCTAAAATGAGGTGATAATTACCTGGGTTTTGAATTTCATAGTCAAAAATTTCCGAATTTAAGTTGGTCACGACAGTATTCTCAGCATATAAAGACCAATGGTAAGATAAATTACCCGATGGTGGAGCTTCACTACTTTGATTTATGGATAAATCGAAAGGGATTTTACATGAGCTTAAGTTATCAGAATTTATACTTGCACTGGTGGGATACTGATCGCTACCCGCGATGTTTATCGTAGCAGACTCTTTTGTATTTGATGGGCATTCGCCACTGTAATTCAGTTGCCAATTGTATGTACCTTGATTGTTGTAATAGAACGTAATTTTTTCAGATGATTCAGAAATGATTTGTGCATTTTCAATAGCCCAAGTGAAATTAGTTACACCCTCAGAATAGGGCGTAGTGTTTGTGAGTGTGATGGATTCTCCTTTACACAATTCTCGACCTTCATAGGGATTTGAAAAATTAGTTTGGTAATTGATAGAGTAGGGGTGGTTAATGGTGAGGGCTACTTGGCATTCGTCATAAATTAGCTTGATCGGATAAGTGAAAACGTCATCAGTCCCTACAGTAACTTCAAAGGAGTAATCAGTCCCCGTAGTATTCGATGAATTTGGCCAATAAATGTGGTTTACCGGCTCTAAGGAAGTTATTTCTGTCGTCAATTCGTGTTTACTTCCTGTTTCCAGGCAATTCAGATCTTCGATAGATGCATTTAATTGACCTGAAACATTATCGGGACTCGGGCCTTCCACAATTTCGATGTCCACCTGATTTTGAACAGAACAACCTCTGGTGTCTATTGTTTGTAGGATTAACTTTTGAGTCCCCACTTTGTTAAAAGCTATTTGCACATCTGATTGCCTGTAATAATTGTTTTTGACAATCCAGGTTATCGACTGAAATTCGTCGGAATTCAAAACCGAAAATGGAACGATATTTAGATTATTACAAAGCTTGTACTCGTTTTGGATATTTGTTTTCAACTCAGGTATTCCAAAGATCTCTTGTTCATGATTTTCTGTACACTCTAAACCATTCGGAAGCGTAACTTTCATTGAGATTTGATAAGTCCCTGCTTTGTTTATTTGTGCAGAAACAGCTAAATCATTGTCTTT
>JAQWKY010000074.1 GCA_029247585.1 Flavobacteriales bacterium
ATTCGATCTGCCTCATCCAAAATCAAGTATTCAACCCCAGACAAATCAATATTTGCAAGAGATAAAAAAGACAATAAGCGACCTGGAGTAGCTATAATTACTTCAGTACCTTTTTTCAAAGCCTCAGATTGAGCTGTCCAAGTATTACCATCACCCCCACCATACACTGCTTGCGAACTCACATGAGCAAAGTAGGAAAACCCGTCAAATTGTTGATCAATCTGCTGAGCTAGCTCCCGAGTTGGCGCGATAATGATTGCTCGGATTTTTTTCTTTTTAACCTTATGCAATTCATTCAATATGGGTAATAAAAATGCTGCTGTCTTCCCAGTACCTGTTTGTGCACAAGCAATAATATCTCGTCCTTCCATAATGACTGGGATAGCCAATTCTTGAACAGGAGTAGGTTTTTCAAAATACATTGCGTCCAAACCTTCTTGTATGTCTTCGTGGAAATTAAGTTCCTTAAATGTCATGTCGTTTTCTTATTTTAATATTTACGGACATTAAAAATCTAATGAGAGAAATTACTTCCCATCTTTATAAGCTTTTACTGCCTTTCTAACCGAACCGTATTTCAATAGATACTCTTGTGCTGTATCAAAGTCTAAATTCGTTTCATCAACAATCATTCGAGATCCTCGATCCACTAATTTATCGTTACTCAATTGCATATCTACCATTTTATTCCCTTGAACCTTTCCAAGTTTTATCATTAAGGAGGTAGATATCATATTCAAAACTAGCTTTTGGGCTGTACCTGCCTTCATACGAGTACTCCCAGTGATGAATTCAGGGCCTACAACAACCTCTACAGGAAAATCTGAAGACTCCGTTAAAGGCGAATTGGCATTACAGGTTATACAGCCTGTCAAAATATTTTCCTTTCTACAAGCCTTTAAAGCTCCAATAACATAAGGGGTTGTTCCTGAGGCTGCAATTCCTATTACTGAATCTATACCGGTGATTTTATGTTCTTGCAAATCTGACCAGCCCATATCGACCTGATCTTCAGCAAATTCAACTGCTTTACGAATCGCTCCATCTCCGCCAGCTATTAGCCCTACAATATGATTGTGTGATACTCCAAAGGTTGGAGGGCATTCAGAGGCATCAAGTATTCCCAGACGGCCACTTGTTCCAGCTCCTAAATAAAACAATCTTCCTCCCTTTTTCATACGAGGGAGAATTTGCTCCACCAAAACTTGAATTTGTGGTATGGCTTCACAGACTGCATCAGCAACTTTTTGATCTTCCTGATTCATTTGAGACAACAACACAGAAACTGACTTATTTTCTAAATCGTCGTACAAACTATCCTCTTCAGTTATTCTCATGAGTTTAAAGGGAAATACACTTGTGTTTGATGCTATATACTCTAGGATGGCTTCGAGTCATCTATGTGAATGTAATCCAACAAGGAATCTTTTTTATTCATAACCTCTTCCATCGATATGAATGTTTCTGTTCTGCTTATACCATCAATGGAATGTATTCTCTTTAGTACTTTTCGAGCAGCTGCTGAATCCATAGCCCTAACCTTACAAAAAATACTGAATTGACCCGTAGTAAAGTCAATCACTGTAATCTGTGGAATTTCTTTCAAAGTCTTAACTACATTATCAATACTCTTTGCTTGATCTAGAAAAACACCCAAGTAAGCCGTAAAAGTAAATCCCAATTTAGAATAATCAATTCTTACCGTGAAGTTCTTTATAATTCCTAAATCTTCTAACCTTTTTACCCTAACATGCACTGTACTAGGCGAAACAAGAATCCTAGAAGCCAAATCAGTGTATGATATCTTAGCATTCGATGATAAATGCTTAACGATTTCTAAATCAACAATGTCAATCTTGTTTTTCATAACGACAATCTAAGTAGAATTTTAATGTTTTCACGAAAATACTTAAATTTTATATGATATTCATAAAAATAAAGCTAATACAATGAAATATTTCTTTTGACGATTAAGATTAACGAAATTGAAGTTCTAATATTTTTAAAAAATTGTGTTATGTACGGAGAATTGATTCACACTGAACATCAGCTTGAAAGCATATCAGAGTATTACTTCGACAACAATCAGGAAACAATCACAGAACTAAAAAGTCTTATTAACAATCGCGTAAGAGTATATTCATACAGTCTAAGTGAATTCAAAGAGATGCACGAAGACTTCAGGATTACTAAATGTTTTGATGCGTTGAAAGTGTAATTGAAAAAGCTAAGCTTTCTATACTTACTTAAGAAATATCTGTAAACTTTTTGGGATCGACACGACTCATCATTTTGTAGACTTCATCAAAGATTTCATCCACACTAGGCTTAGAGAAGTAATCGCCATCAGTTCCATAAGCAGGTCTGTGAGGTTTTGCTGTTAAGGTTTTTGGATCGCTATCCAAATGAAAATACGCTTTCTGATCTTCTAAAACTTTCTGCATCATGTAGGCCGTAGCTCCGCCCGGCACATCCTCATCGACAAAAATAACACGATTGGTCTTTGCCACACTTTCTGTTATCATATGATTAACATCAAACGGCATTAAAGACTGTACATCGATTACTTCCGCAGAAATCCCTTCAATTTCAAGTTCTTTAGCTGCTTCCATAACTAAGCGCCAGGTAGAACCATAGGTCACAATCGTAACATCTGCACCCTCCCTAGTCACTTCAACAACACCGACTGGAGTTTTAAACTGACCTAAATTAGAGGGTAATTTCTCCTTTAATCGATATACATTTAAACACTCAATAATTACAGCAGGGTCATCAGACTCTAACATGGTATTGTAAAAACCTGCAGCTTTTGTCATATTTCTAGGAACAAGAATATTCACTCCTTTTAATGAACTTACAAGCATACCCATAGGTGAGCCCGAATGCCAAATCCCTTCCAGACGATGTCCTCGCGTTCTGACAATTAAAGGAGCCTTTTGCCCTCCCTTTGTCCGATAGTGTAAACTCGCTAAATCATCGGTCATGATCTGAATTGCATAGAAGATGTAGTCTAGATACTGAATCTCGGCTATTGGTCGTAATCCGCGCATGGCCATACCTATACCTTGACCTATTATGGTAGCCTCACGTATCCCTGTGTCAGAAACCCGAACATCTCCATACTTGAGTTGTAACCCTTCAAGACCCTGATTTACATCACCAATTCGACCTGCATCTTCCCCAAAAATCAAAGTCTCTGGTTTTTGTGCAAAAATCGCGTCAAAATTATCTCGAATAACAATACGAGCATCAACCTCTTGAGCATCGTCAGCATATTCAGGTAAAACCTCTTCCACCTTTAATGACGCAAATTTAGACTCGCTATACAAGTGACTGCTGTAACGTTCGGCATTAAGTTTCTTTTGGTTATTTAACCAATGAATTAAACTTTGTTTTACCGAAGCATCATCATGTCTAGCAAAACGAAGTGCTCGGCGAACAGTGTTAAATAGATCTTTACGAACAGGTTCTACATTGGCCGTTAAATCATTCGCCAATTTCTCAATAAAAACTTTATTTGAACTTTGCTCAGCCAACTGCATAAGCAATGAGGTAACTTGTTGACGCTCATCGTTTATAGGATTTATATATTCATTCCAAGCTTTAATTTTTGCTTGCCTTGCAATTTTCTTTGCTTCCGCGTTTATTTTATCCAAATCATCTTGGGTGGCAATAGCAGTTTCAACCATCCATTCACCCATTTTTTTGATGGGGTCAAAATCAAGTTCCCACTGCAATCGTTCTTTAGATTTGTACCGCTCATGAGATCCGGATGTAGAATGTCCTTGAGGCTGAGTAACTTCCATGACATGAATTAAACAAGGAACATGCTCTTCACGAGCAACTTTCTCAGCTTGCTGATACGTATCAATTAAAGCGGGGTAATCCCATCCATTAACTCGAAAGATCTCAAGCCCAGCACCCTTTTCATCTCTTTGGAAACCCTTTAAAACTTCTGAGATATTCTCTTTAGTCGTTTGATATTTTGCGGGTACGGAAATCCCATATCCATCATCCCAAACTGACATAATCATCGGAAGCTGTAAAACGCCTGCTGCATTAATGGCTTCAAAAAAGAGACCTTCTGAGGTACTTGCATCTCCAATGGTACCAAAGGCAATTTCGTTTCCTTTGTTTGAAAAAGAGGTCCAATCGTGTAAGTCTTTATTGGAACGATATATCTTTGATGCCTGAGCTAAACCTATCAAGCGAGGCATTTGCGCTGCAGTACATGAAATGTCTGCAGAAGAATTTTTGATCTGCATTAAATTTTTCCAAGTACCATCCTCATTTAAGCTTCGAGTAGCATAATGACCAGCCATTTGACGCCCAGCTGAAGTTGGTTCTCGAACTACATCCGTATGACCATATAACCCGGCAAACATTTCTTGAATGGTAATTTCGCCAATGGCCATCATAAAAGTTTGATCGCGGTAGTACCCAGAACGAAAATCTCCATCTCTGAAAACTTTTGCCATTGCAATTTGCGCCAATTCTTTACCATCACCGAAAATGCCAAACTTAGCCTTACCAGTTAACACTTCTCGTCTACCCAACAAACTTACGGCTCGGCTTTCACAAGCCAAACGGTAATCTTCCAACAATTCTCGACGAAAATCAACGAATGTAATTTCTTTATTTTTTGTTAATGTCATAAAATTCAATTCTGTCCATTAATCAGCCACAAATTTAAGAAAAATCAACGAGGCTGAATATCAATACTATAATACAATCTCAACTAGTTTATCTCGTAAACATTTGCTGTAAGACCTTCGCAACGGCCTCACCTAAATCCAAACCTTAAACTCTTATAATTTGAAAAATAGTAACACTGTTTTTACTTCAAATTTTCAAGAGAAGTTCTCTCTAATCAGTCTGCAAAAAAGGGTACCTATAATCCGTCGGGGAAACAAAGGTTTCCTTAATGGTTCTGGGAGAAACCCAACGCAACAAGTTTAATGCAGATCCTGCTTTGTCATTCGTTCCCGAAGCACGGGCACCACCAAAAGGTTGTTGAGATACAACAGCTCCTGTTGGCTTATCATTAATATAAAAGTTACCTGCAGCATTTTTCAATTTCTCTGAAGCCAATTCAATGGCATATCTGTCTTTAGAAAAAATAGCCCCTGTTAAAGCATACTCCGAAGTGGTATCTACCAATTCTAAAGTAGCTTCAAAATCATTTTCATCGTATACATAAATTGTAATTACAGGCCCAAACAACTCTGTTTCCATCGTTGTGTAACGAGGTGTTTTAGCCAAAATTACCGTAGGCTGTATAAAATAGCCCTCCGATTTATCGTAGTTACCACCGGCTACAATCTCCGCATCTGCATCCGCTTTCGCCTGAGCAATATAAGATGCAATCTTATCGAAAGAGGCTTCGTGGATCACCGCATTAATAAAATTAGAAAGATCACCCGGATCACCCATTTTTATTGAATCCAGATCTTCAACAACATAGGCTTTTACATCTTCCCACAAGTTTGAAGGGACGTAAGCACGAGAAGCCGCAGAACATTTTTGCCCCTGGAATTCAAATGCCCCACGAACGATAGCCGTAGCTACCTCTTTGGCTTCAGCTGATTTGTGAACCAGAATAAAGTCCTTACCACCCGTTTCACCTACAATACGCGGGTAGGTTTTATAGGAATGAATATTGTTTCCAATTTGCTTCCACAAGTTTTTAAATACCTGTGTTGAACCTGTAAAGTGAAGTCCTGCAAAATCTGGACTTGTAAATATTTCATTTGAAATTTCGACGGGATCTCCATAAATGACATTAATAACGCCATCGGGAAGACCTGCAGCTTTAAATAACTCAACAGTCACCTGAGCAGAATAAATTTGCGTATCGGACGGTTTCCAAACAATGGTATTACCCATTAATGCAGGGGCTACACATAAATTAGCGGCTATTGCAGTAAAGTTAAAGGGGGTAATGGCATATACAAAACCTTCCAAGGGACGAAACTCCATTCGATTCCACACCCCTTCCGAAGATTCTGGTTGTTGTGTAAAAATCTCAGTCATGTAAAGAACGTTAAAACGCAAAAAATCAATCAACTCACAAGCAGCATCTATTTCTGCTTGATGAACATTTTTCGATTGTGCAATCATGGTTGAAGCATTCATTTTAGATCGAAAAGGACCTGCTAGTAGATCTGCTGCTTTCAAAAAAATTGAGGCCCGGTGTTCCCAACTCATGCTTGCCCAATCTTCTTTTGCTAATACAGCCTCCTCGATGGCTTTTTTTACATGAAGAGCTTGTCCTTTGTGATAGTGGCCTACAGTATGTTTATGCTTGTGAGGCGGTGAAATTTTCACCAAATCATTCGTACGTACCTCCTCAGAACCGATGTACATAGGTATATCGACTACACTAGACATCATTTTTTCATATTCAATGGCTACTAATTCTCGCTCTGGAGAACCTAATGCAAAAGATTGTACCTTCTCACAAGATGCTTGAGGTACCTTAAATAAACCTTTCCCCATCATTAATTATACATTAAATGTTAATTACATCGCAAGCCTTTGTAATGTTGTGTGAATGAAGCTAAGGATTCTATTTTGCAAGACTCAACAAATTACCAGGGCTTGAAATTATTTTTTTTGAAACTATTACAAATAGCGTGCCTTACCTACCGACAGCAAAACGACAAGGGACGCCTATCATCTTGAACTTCATCTATTTGTTGATAAGTTGGTTCATTGAAATTTTAAAATCTTGTAAAACGTCCCTGATAAAAAAGTATAATTGTTATAAAGAATTTGATAATGAAGTATAAAATCACAAAAGATGTCAAGGTTTCAGTAGAACCTTCTTACGAGGGAAACTTTGACAGTATCGAAGGGAACGTTGATGTGTTTTCTTACCAAATAATTATAGAAAACAAAAGCAATCACACAATTAAGCTACTCAAAAGACACTGGCTGGTGTTAGATGCTGCCGACTATGATTATGAAATTGAAGGGAATGGTGTTATTGGTGAACAACCAATTTTATGTCCCGGAGAGAAACACATCTATGAATCTGGGTCTCAACTAAAATGCCCTATTGGCGCTATGAAAGGAAGCTATCTATTTAAACGTTTGGCAGACAATCAAAAATTTCACGTCGAGATTCCTCACTTCAATCTTTTAGCACCTTTTATAGCCAATTAAATCTTAACTTAAAACATGCCTTTGGTTGTGACTTTACGAACACCTAGTAGTCGATCGTATGCATAATCATAGTCATACATATACACGAAAACAAAATAGTCTTGACTGGTCTGGTAAAAACTTCCATCAACTTCCTCTTGGCTGGCCTTACCCTCTTCTTCAGTGAAATGCAAATAAGTGTAATTGTAGTACCCTTGTTTTAATAATAACGATGTTTCATAACAAGCTTCTTGCTCATTATAAACCATCCGTGCGTCTTCTCTCAAATTCCAATCCGTCAACCCACCATATACATACACATCTCCGTCGGTCAAAAAGGGTTTTTGTTTCAAGCAAAAATTCACCCACACATAATCAGCTTCAACTCGAGAATCCACCTTCTCCATAATATTAGGTACATAATAGCCTTCCAAATCTGGATAAAAACTGTACGACTTATTTGCTCTAGGGAAATCAGGATACAACAAAAAAACATCTGTAGAATCAATAATTATCTTCTGAATACCTTCACTGTAGTACCGAACACTCTTGGTGTCGAAGAAACGATACTCATTACCTGCCTGAAAACTAGACTCTTCTTCAAAGTCATACACCAAGCGTTTTTTCTCTATAAAGCTCGGCGTTAAATTTGTAATCGCATTATCCCACCTATGCCCTTGATAAATAGATAATTTCACGTCTTGAATGGGGTTAACATAATCCACATGTGTAAAATTAACAATAACATCAACTTCGTGATCGGTGTAACGACCGTTAGCAAGCGTTGTTTGGTGAACATCAGCACCAATCAACACACTTTTCTCGTAAACCATAAAACGCTTGGTAAACAATGTATTACTAGGTTGCTTTGCATCATAAACCGAAAGAATGTAATTCCCTGATTTGATGAACGTAAAATCTTGATTTGGCAGAGCCAACTCGTAATGTATATATGCACGTTTGGTATTAAATGAAAACGCATAATTCTCAATGTAATTTTCAGTGAAACCATCAACATACTCATTCGAATGCAATTCTGAAATTGTCCAATCCGCATTGCAATGATTTATAACATACACATAATCATGAACACCATCATCAAAATGATCAAACTGCAAGACTAATTTTTCAGATGAATTCATCTCTATCACAGGGAAATCTGTAAAGGACTCCATAGGGGTTAAAAGGCAAGATTTTACTTTATCACTGTAAATAAAATCGTGAGCAACTTGACCGGGCACCCACTCAGGTTGTGCATCAGCAACTAATGCAAACGCAAAAAACAAAATAAAGATTGATTTCAAATACATGTTAAAAAAGTTTAACGCATCAAATTTACTTCGTCAAAATACAATAAAAAACTATGGGTGTATTAAAATCAAAAACAGGGTCATCTTTCTAACTAATGAAATTACAAATAAGGCGCTAAACATTAGACAGAATCGGTCGTCATCACTACAAAAGGTAAACCAAACTTTTTGTGTCGATTAAAAATTTACTCTAAATAAATTCAAAACTATTTAATAAGCGCTCTAAAATTATTAGTTTTGCAATTCAAAATTTAAGATTAATCAATCTCTCATAACAGGCATGTCTACAGACATTCGTATCAAAAGAGGCGTTAGCATTAAGTTGAAAGGATCAGCGGAACGCGTTTACGCCAATATTCCAGCTTCGGAATATTACCTTGTAAAGCCGAGTGATTTTACGGGATTAACACCAAAACTTACAGTTAAAGCTGGTGATAAAGTTCAAGCAGGTTCCTCTTTATTCTTTGATAAAGAAAATCCAGCTGTTATCATTACATCTCCTGTCAGTGGTGAAGTTACCGAAATTCGTCGAGGTGATAAAAGAAAGATTCTTGCTGTAGTAATCAAAGCTGAGGCTACGATTACTTACAAAGACTTCCCAAAAGCAGAAGCCAAAGATTTATCTCGTGAGCAAATTATCGAGCAAATGTTAGCTGCCGGTGTATGGCCATTTGTACGTCAGCGTCCTTTCGCTGTTATTGCAAATCCTGCCGATATGCCAAAAGCAGTATTCATTTCTGCTTTCGACAGTGCTCCATTAGCCTGCGACAATGACTTTGTCCTTCATGGAATGGAAAAGGAATTCCAAGCCGGTTTAAACATCGTAACAAAACTTACTGATGGCACAACACACCTAAACATAGATGGGAATTCAAATTCTTCATCGGTATTTACCAATGCAAAAGGTGTTCAGATTAACAACCTATCTGGCCCTCACCCTGTTGGTAATGTAGGTGTGCAAATCCATCACATAGACCCTATTAATAAAGGCGAAGTGGTTTGGTACATGTATCCTCAAGATGTAATTGCTATCGGTCGTTTGTTTAGCGAAGGGAAATACGATGCTACCCGTCTTATCGCGTTAGCCGGTTCTCAAGTTGAAAAACCTCGCTACTACAGAACCATGCAAGGTGCTTCAATTTCCGGAATTACTCAAGAAAACATTAAAGATGGTGACAATCGTTTCATCAGTGGAAATGTACTTACAGGTACTCAAATTGAAGCAAATGGAAACTTAGGGTTCTACGACAACGAAATTTGTGTGATCCCTGAAGGTAACGAGCCTGATTTCCTAGGTTGGTTATTACCTGGTTTCACTAAATTTAGTTTATCCCGATCATTCTTCTCTTGGATGAACCCTAAAAAAGAATACGCAATCTCTGCCAACATGAATGGTGAAGAACGTGCTTACGTTGTTACCGGGCAATACGAAAAAGTACTTCCTATGGATGTTTACCCTCAACACCTGATCAAAGCCATTATGATTGGCGACATCGAGTTGATGGAGAACCTGGGTATTTACGAAGTGGTTGAAGAAGATTTCGCTTTATGTGAATTTACCTGCACTTCTAAAATCCCTGTACAAGAGATCCTGCGAGAAGGTTTGGACTTAGTAAGAAAAGAATGTAGCTAAAGACAAGACCATGAAATTATTCAGAAATATACTAAATGGCGTAAAACCTCACTTTGAAAAAGGTGGGAAACTAGAGAAGCTGTATCCGGCTTACGACGCTTTTGAGACTTTCCTATTTGTTCCTGATCACACTTCGCACTCCGGCGCACACATGCGTGATGCGATCGACCTAAAGCGTACTATGTTTACCGTAGTGTTAGCTTTGATCCCTGCGTTGATTTTTGGAATGTGGAACACAGGATACCAACACTTTTTAGCTTTAGGTGTAACAGAACCTGATTGTATTGAATCCTTAATTTACGGTGCTACAAAGGTACTTCCAATGATCGCCGTTTCTTATGGTGTGGGCCTAGGTATTGAATTTGCCTTTGCCATCTCCAGAGGACACTCCGTAAACGAAGGGTATCTGGTAACCGGTTTATTGATTCCAATGATCATGCCTGCGGATCTTCCCTTATGGATGTTAGCTGTAGCCGTTGTTTTTGCCGTTGTAATTGGTAAAGAGGTCTTCGGTGGTACGGGAATGAACATTTTGAATCCTGCTTTAACAGCACGTGCTTTCCTATTCTTTGCTTACCCAACCATGATGTCGGGTGATAAAGTATGGATCTCATTAGGCGGTGAACAAGCTGTTGACGGATTCTCCGGAGCTACCCCGCTAGCAAACGCTATTGAAGGCGGTGTAAATGCCATTCCTTCCATTATGGAAAGTTTTATCGGGATCATCCCGGGTTCTATTGCCGAAACATCCGGTGTAGCCATCTTAATTGGTGCTGCATTACTACTGATCACCGGAATTGCTTCCTGGAGAGTAATGATCGGTATGTTCTTAGGTGGATACGCAATGGGGTTGATCTTTAACGGATTTGCCGACAGTGCAGACAATCTTTACATGGCTGTTCCGGCCATTCACCAAATTGTAATGGGCGGATTCTTATTCGGTATGGTCTTTATGGCTACCGATCCGGTTTCTGCAGCACAAACAAACAAAGGAAAATGGATCTACGGATTCTTAACCGGTTTGTTGGCCATCTTAATTCGTGTAGTAAACCCGGCATACCCTGAGGGGGTAATGATGGCGATCTTATTCATGAATGTGATGGCGCCATTGGTAGACCACTACGTGGTTGCTGCCAACATCAACAGAAGAATGAAACGAGTAAAAACGGCTTAATTCAGAGATATGGCAATCGATAAAAACAGTAACGGATATACCTTCAGCTTCGCCATTGTTATGGTAGTCGTCGTAGGAGCTTTGTTGGCGGTAGCTTCTCAAGGGCTTAAAACGCGTCAGGATAAAAATGCTACGGACAAAAAGATGATCAGCATTTTAAGTGCTATTAATGTTGAGGCAACTCGAGCTAATGCACAAGAAATGTATGACAAGTATGTCGTAGATTCCAAAATTATTGCAGGTAAAGACCTAAGTGCAGAAGCTTTTGATGTAGATATCAAAAAAGAATTCCGCGATAAAAAGCTAGCTGCATCAGATCGCAACTACCCACTTTACATTTGTGAAAAAGACAGTATCAGATATTACGTAATTCCTGTCATAGGTACAGGGCTTTGGGGACCAATTTGGGGCTTTGTTGCATTAGAATCTGACTACAGAACCATTTACGGTGCAACCTTCGACCACAAAACAGAAACCCCCGGTTTAGGAGCTGAAATTAAGTATGCTTCTTACTCTGACCAATACACAGGAGAAATCGTTGCAGACACTTCAGGAGTATTCCAACCCATCGTCGTAGTAAAAGACGGTTCAGGTTCAGGATTAAACGCTAAAGTTGACGGTATTACCGGTGGAACTATCACTTCGAAAGGTGTTGAGGAAATGACCACTCGTACACTGGAAGTATACGTAAACTACTTTAACACATTAAATTAACGAGTCATGGCAGAAAAAAAAGAAGCATTATTCTCAAAGAAGAATCGCAAGCTGATGACAGACCCGCTGGACGGAGCAAATCCAATTTCCATACAAGTATTGGGTATCTGTTCTGCACTGGCAATTACTGTACAGATCGAACAGGCTTTTGTTATGTCTGTATCTGTATTAGCAGTAATGATGTTTGGAAACGTAATCGTTTCAGCAATGCGTAACCTGATTCCTTCAAGAATCAGAATTATCGTCCAATTAGTGGTCGTTGCAGCACTCGTAATCTTGGTAAACGAACTATTAAAAGCATTCATGCCGGATGTCTCTGAGAAATTGTCCGTATTTGTCGGTCTGATCATTACCAATTGTATCATTATGGGACGTTTAGAAGCTTTTGCATTAGGTAATAAGATCTGGCCTTCTCTACTGGATGGTTTTGGTAATGCAATTGGATACGCATGGATCCTGGTAGCTGTAGCATTTTTCCGTGAAGTGTTAGGTTCAGGGAAAATATGGGGCTTTCAGATCATCCCGGAATCATTCTATGAATTGGGATACATGAACAACAACATGATGATCTTGCCTCCTATGGCCCTGATTACTGTGGCTTTGATCATATGGGCACAACGTACTAGAAATAAAGACCTAATCGAAGAAAATTAAGACAATGGAAGACTTAGTAAACATATTCGTTAAGTCCGTCTTCATAGACAATATGATTTTTGCATATTTCTTGGGGATGTGTTCTTACCTGGCGGTTTCGAAAACAGTAAAAACTGCCGTTGGTTTAGGTGCAGCCGTAATATTCGTATTAGGTATTACTGTACCAATTAACTACCTATTAGAAAACTACGTATTAAAAGCAGGTGCTTTAGCATGGCTTTCAGATGATCTGGCTGATGTCGATCTGTCTTTCTTAAGTTTCATTATGTTCATCGCCGTTATTGCCTCCATGGTACAACTGGTTGAAATGATCGTTGAAAAAGTATCTCCTGCTCTTTACGGTGCTTTAGGTATTTTCCTTCCATTGATCGCAGTAAACTGTTCAATACTTGGTGGAGCATTATTCATGCAGGAAAG
>JAQWKY010000087.1 GCA_029247585.1 Flavobacteriales bacterium
CTTGTTTTATTCTATCGTGCTACTGATGTATAAAGTCGTCTGGGGAATGTCAATGAAATGCTTGTTTTTTCAATTTTGGTTTTGAAAAACAATCGCTTGGAAAGGGAGGAGTTGGGGCGGTTAGAGTGTTCTCTAGTTTTACTTGAGTGTTTTGCCCGGATATGTTTTTAAAGCTTCTTCCAGCACCTTAATGGCGTCTTTTAGAGCTGAGATGTTGAGAACATATGCAAATCGAATTTGTTGTTTTCCAAGACCCGGAGTTGCATAAAATCCTTGTGCAGGAGCAACCATAATGGTTTTATTATTCCAACTAAAGTCTTCCAAAAGCCATTGTGCAAATTTGTCTGCGTCATCTATAGGCAATTGAGCGATGCAGTAGAATGCTCCTGATGGTTTAGGGCAAATAACGCCGTCGATTTTATTCAGTCCATCAATCAATATGTTTCTACGATTCACATACTCTTTTACCACTTCTGTAAAATAGGAGTCCGAGGTTTTGAGTGCCGCTTCCCCAGCTACTTGACCGAATGTTGGAGGACTTAGTCTTGCCTGCGAGAATTTTAGTGCCGTCTCTAGTAAATCTTTATTTCGAGTTACTAGAAAACCTATACGAGCACCACACATACTGTAGCGTTTGGAAATGGAGTCTATAAGTATTGTGTTTTGATCTATTCCTTCGATTTCAAGAACAGAAATATGCTTTTCATCATCATAGGTGAACTCTCGATAGACTTCGTCTGATATTAAAAATAAGTCGTGTTTCAACACGATTTCTTTTAGTGCATCTAATTCTTCTTTTGAATGAAGATGTCCAGAAGGATTTCCGGGGTTGCAAATTAGAATTGCTTTTGTTTTGGGTGTGATGAGTTTTTCGAATTCGGATATTGACGGAAGCGCAAATCCATTTTCAATGTGAGATGTTATGGCTTTTACCGTAATACCCGCTGAAGCTAAAAATCCGTTGTAATTAGCGTAAAAGGGTTCTGATATAATAACCTCATCACCTTCATCCATAACGCTATTTAAGGCCATGGTAACCGCCTCAGAACCTCCTGTAGTCACTAAGATGCTTTTATGATCAATAGCAACGCCAATTTTTTGGTAATATTCAGCCAGACCTTTTCTGAAAGAAAGGTTTCCAGCTGTATGACTATACTCTACAACACTAGGTTGAAAGTCTTTTATAGCGTCCAGGGCAACTTGTGGAGTTTTAATATCTGGCTGCCCAATATTTAAGTGGATGACTTCAAGGCCTCTCTTTTTTGCATTTTCTGCAAAAGGTGCCAATTTACGAATTGGCGATTCTGGCATTCGAAGTCCCCTTTTGGAAATTCGTGGCATTATTTTGTTTTTAATTATGAATTAAAAAAAGTCTCACACACATAGGATGTGAGACTGATTTTATAAGTTATTAATGCAATATATATTCTATTATTATTTTGCGGTAGGAGAACTACCTGCAGGTGTTTTTAAAGGTGAAGTTTCTTCTTCAGCAACAGCAAGCGTTTTACCTTTGATTCGGATAACTTTTGTTGGGGCAGTAATTGCGTTTGATGAAATGGTTACACTTTTATTGAATGCACCAATTCTCTTGGTATCGTATTTAACTTTTATAACGTGACTTTGGCCCGGAGCGATTGGTTCTTTTGGCCATACAGGAACGGTACAACCACAACTTCCTTTTGCATTAGAAATAATCAATGGAGCATCTCCACTATTTGTGAAACTAAACTCATAAGCACCATCTCCATATTGATCGAAGGTTCCGAAATCATGGATTTCTTTTTCAAAAGAAATTTCTTGCGCTTGGGTTGTAAAGATTCCCATAACCGTAAATGCCGCTGCTAGAATTATTTTGTTCATCGTGAGTCGTTTTTTTAATTTTAGATAGTACAAATCTAATAGAATCTCGTCAACTGCCAAAAGATTAGCAGAATCGTTACTGTTAAGGATGTGTTAAAGCTTTTTTAGGGGCTTTATTTACATCTATCATTAATTTTTTTCGTGGCTTAAGGCTTATGAGATTTTTTATATAATTTTTGTAATTCCGATTGGCATTTCATCAATCGCTGATTGACTGATTCTTGTAAGTAGTAGTGAAAATACAAATCAATCTATTATATCGCTTGTATATTATTTAGTAATTTGCGTTCGATTTTGCATAATAACTATATTTTATTCACATGGGTTCAAATTCCTTCGGAGAAATTTTTCGCTTAACCAGTTTTGGGGAGTCACACGGTAAGGCTATTGGTGGTATCATTGATGGCTGTCCAGCGGGCATTTCTATAGATTTTGATGCAATTCAGTTGGAATTGGATCGAAGAAAACCGGGTCAGTCAAAGATAACGACTCAGCGTAAAGAGGCTGATCGCGCCGTTTTTCTGTCGGGTATATTTGAAGGGAAAACTTTAGGGACGCCCATTGCATTTGAAATTCTCAACAGCGATCCGAAGTCGAAAGATTACTCTCATATTAAAGATTCATATCGCCCTTCTCATGCTGATTATACTTACGATACCAAATATGGAATACGTGATTACAGAGGAGGAGGAAGGTCTTCTGCTCGTGAAACGATTGCCAGAGTTGTTGCCGGAGCCATTGCGAAACAGATCTTAATTGCTCTGGGTGTTGAAACACATGCTTATGTTTCTTCGGTAGGTGAAATAGCAATGGATGTGCACCACAGCCAGGTAGACGTATCTAAAATAGACGATAACATTGTACGCTGCCCTGATGAAGCCAAGGCAGAGGAAATGATATCCTACATCGACTCCATCCGTAAGCAAGGCGATACCGTTGGAGGAGTTATTACAGGATTAGCATTTAACGTTCCTGTAGGGCTTGGTGAACCTGTTTTTGATAAATTGCATGCCGATTTAGCAAAAGCCATGATGGGCATCAATGCCGTGAAAGGTTTTGAATACGGTGGAGGATTTGAAATGTGTAAGCGCAGAGGTTCTGAAGTGAATGATTTATTCATCACAACTGATGAAGGCGTAAAGACCAAGTCAAACCATTCTGGAGGAATACAAGGTGGGATTTCCAACGGAGAGACGATTTATTTTAAAGTAGCTTTTAAGCCTGTAGCTACGATTATGCGTGATCAGATATCTCTGAATGATAAGGGTGAAGAGGTTGTCGTAAAAGGAAAAGGTCGTCACGATCCATGTGTAGTTCCTAGAGCTGTAGCTATTGTAGAAGCCATGACGGCGATGGTCCTTTTAGATCATTATCTAAGAAATAAAAGCACAAAACTTTAATGTTGAAGAAGCACATTCCACTGCACTGGAAAATCATTCTTGGAATGGTTTTGGGTGTTGCATTTGGACTGTTAGCTATTGTTCTGAATTGGGATCAATTCACCAGTCATTGGATTAAGCCTTTTGGAACCATTTTCATCAATCTTCTTAAATTAATTGCCGTTCCCTTAGTCTTTGCATCTCTAATAAAAGGAGTTGCCAGTTTAAGTGATATTTCTCGGCTTTCAAGAATCGGATCTAGAACCATAGCGCTCTATCTAGTTTCTACAGTTTTGGCAGTGACTACGGGATTATTGATTGTGAATACCATTCAACCAGGAACCTACTTTTCTGAAGAGAAAAGAATCGAGTTTAAAGAGAAATACGCTTCAAAAACAGAGGCGAAAATGGAGGCTGCCGCACAGGTGAAAGATCAGGGGCCTCTGCAGTTCTTGGTTGATATTGTTCCTCAAAACATCATGGATGCCAGTACCAGTAACAAGAATATGCTACAGGTAATTTTCTTTGCCCTTCTTTTTGGGATAGCCATGATTATGCTTCCGGATGAAAAAACGCTGTATGTAAAAGGTTTTTTTGACGGTATTAATGAAATTATACTACAGATTGTTGATCTTATCATGAAGATGGCGCCCTACGGAGTTTTCGCTCTATTGGCATCGCTCATGGTTGATTTTTCTGATGGAGATGTTTATAATCTTGTTGAATTGTTCTCTGCTTTAGGCTTGTATTCTATGGCCGTAATTCTCGGTTTGTTTATTATGATTTTGGTGGTGTATCCGATGGTTTTGAAACTATTCACTAAAATGAGTTATTTGAAATTTTTCAAAGGAATCATGCCGGCTCAGCTCTTAGCCTTCTCAACGAGTTCTAGTGCGGCTACTTTACCAGTTACGATGGAACGTTGCGAAGATCATCTGGGTATTTCTAAAGAAGTCAGTTCATTTGTTTTGCCTTTAGGAGCCACTATTAATATGGATGGAACAAGCTTGTATCAAGCCGTAGCTGCTGTTTTTATAGCACAGGCTTTTGGAGTAGACTTGGATCTGTCTCAACAATTGACCATTGTTTTAACAGCCACATTGGCATCCATTGGAGCTGCTGCAGTTCCGGGAGCTGGCTTAGTCATGCTGGTGATTGTTTTGGGATCAGTGGGTATGGATCCAGAAGGAGTTGCGTTGATTTTTGCGGTTGATCGTATTCTTGACATGCTTCGTACGGTTGTAAATGTAACAGGTGATGCCACAGTTGCAACGGTTATAGCAAGTACGGAGGGGCAATTAAGGTCGAATCCAAAAACGGAATAGAACAGCTGTCAAAGAGGACGATAATCCGATGTTATATATCTTTTAATTTTATAGATATTTTAATTAAATCCCCTACATTTGATTTTAACTTAACGGAACTATTCTTACGAATTAAATATACACAAAATGAGAGTACTAATTTTTTCGCTATCCATTTTACTTTTGAGTTTTACATCTTGTAAAAAAGATGAGGTCGTTGACAATTCACCATCAGTTATAGGGTCGTGGGAAATAGTACAAACGGCTACTACGCACGAGCTCGGTTATCTTGACCATCTTGACCAAGATGCCATACTTGACAAGGTTGTCAACAGTCGCGTAACAACAACGGTAGATCATCAAAACCAGTTTGAAGTTTTGGATATTTCTAGAGCTTCAATGACTTGGACAGATCTTCAATCCGAAACCAAGTTGTACAATTGGACGTTTGAGGGTAATTTATTTACTTTGATGGGAACTGATACGATGAAGTATCATGTAACCGAATTGACTTATGATTCTTTTGTCTTTTTCATTAAAGATTTAAGACCCTATTCCGACTCAACAAAATTATATGCTTACGAAGAGTATCAGTATGTATATCATCTTAATAAAGTGAATGACTAGGCACTTTCGGGAGTAAGGTGCAATTTCGATTGATTTATTATTTTCTTATGTGATTTATGTTGATTAAGATGTTTTTTTAATCTGCTCGTCTGTTTCTAAAAGTTTCCCTGAACAGATAAATTGTTTGCTTTCGCAAACAGATTTATGTCCTTTTGCCTTGATGCAAAAGGACGAAAAAATCAAGGCTTACAAAACTCCGTTATCCTTCTCTTGTAAAAGCTAAGTGCGGTTGGGTGATCTCCTCATAAATTCGGAGCTTCCCAATCTTACTAAGCTTTTACTGTGATCAGAATAACTCCTTTTTGAATGCCCTTTTAAAAAAAGATTAAAAAACAAAATCCCATTTTTACACTTAAGGGATCGACATGTTTTTGTTCTCGTAGTATTTGAAAAAAGGTGAATAGTCCTGGGTGAAGTAGCAACAAGCGAGCTTGTCTGCCAAAGGCAGGCCTGGCGGCTCTTGTTGCGGTGGTGATGAACCTTTTGTACAAATCAAGAGAAGAAAATGAAGTCTTGACTTTTTGGTGCTTTTGTGTCAAGACAAAAGCACATAAAATTGTTTCGTGGTAAACAAATGGACGAACAATTAAAGTTTAGACTGCTCTGAAGGCTCCAAATTCTTTGTAGTTTCATAAAAGATAAAACCCCGATTTTGTGCTGTTAAGATCATTTTTGGGGCTTTTGTTTTAAAAACATTCATTTCGTTTTTTCTGCAACCCAGTTACGAGCATTTACAAAAGCTTCGATCCATGGCGAAACTTCGTTTCCATTTTCCGGATAGTGAGCCCAGTTCCAAGGGAATATCGACCGCTCCGGGTGAGGCATCATCACCAAGTGACGGCCGTCTTTTGAAGTGATGGCTGCCGTGTTAAAGTCAGAGCCGTTTGGATTGGCAGGGTAGTTCTTGTAGCTGTACTTCGACACAATATGGTATTGGTCTTCATTGTAAGGTAAATTGAACTTACCTTCACCGTGTGCCACCCAAACACCTAAACGAGAACCCGATAGTGTGCTAAACATCACTGAGTTGTTTTCCGGTATATCTATATTCACAAAACCAGACTCAAATTTGTGAGAGTCGTTGTGAAGCATTTTTGGTTTTTCTTCGTGCTCCGGGTTGATCATTCCCAACTCTATGAATAACTGACAACCGTTACAAATACCTAAGGATAGTGTGTCTTCTCTTTCGAAGAAGTTTTTCAGGGCCGTACGTGCATTGTTGTTATACTTAAATGAACCGGCCCATCCTTTTGCAGAGCCTAAAACGTCTGAGTTAGAGAATCCACCAACGGCAGCGATAAAGTTTACATCTGATAAATCTTCACGACCGCTCATTAAGTCGGTCATGTGGATGTCTTTCACATCGAAACCGGCCAGGTAAAGTGCATACGCCATTTCACGTTCAGAGTTTGAACCCTTTTCACGGATGATGGCCGCTTTTAATCCACTAGCTGTTTTTCTGTTTGGATCTAATCCCATGGCTGCCAACTGTCCGCTGAAACCTTCAGGGAAGTTGAATTCCAATGGCATGTGCTTGTAGTTGTTAAATCGCTCAAGTGCTTTTTCTTCACCACTCTGTTTGCGGTCTAACAAGTACGAAGTCTTGTACCAAACATCTCTTAAATCGCTAACGCTTAAGTTGAAGTTTGTATCCTTATTGGTAATGCTTAATTCAGAAGCATTGGTAGCATGACCAATGGTGTGGTAAGCAATATTCATTTCTGTTAAAATAGCATCCGCCTTGTCGTTGTCATTTACCTGAAGTAAAACACCTGAGTTTTCAGCGAATAAGACTTTAACAATATCTTGTTCGTTTAAGCCTGATAGATCGATGTCGGCACCGAGGTTTACATCTGCAAAACAGAGTTCTAATAAAGCGGTAATTAAACCACCGGCAGAAATGTCGTGTCCGGCCTCAACCAGGTCAGACTTGATCAATTTCTGAATCGCATTGAACCCATTTTTAAAGAATTCAGCATCTTTAATTGTTGGCGTTTCAGAACCTACTTTGTTATTTATTTGAGCAAATGAACTACCCCCTAATTTAAACGCATCTTGCGATAAGTTGATGTAGATGATCGGTGCATTTTCTTTTTTCTTTAATACAGGACTCACCACCTGGTTGATGTTACTACACTCACCAATGGCAGAAATGATTACCGTACCTGGAGAAATCACTTTGTTTCCGTCTTTGTACTTCTGTGTCATTGATAAACTATCCTTTCCGGTAGGAACGTTAATCCCTAAAGAAATAGCGAAGTCACTGATCCCTTTTACTGCATCGTACAAGCGTGCATCTTCCCCTTCATTTCTACACGGCCACATCCAGTTGGCACTTAAAGAAACTCCGTTTAAGTTATCGGTAATAGGAGCGAAGACGATGTTTGTTAAGGCCTCGGCAATAGAATTGCGCGAACCGGCAACAGGATCGATCAATGCACTTACAGGAGCGTGTCCTACCGAAGTAGCAACACCCAATTGACCTTTGTAATCTAAGGCCATCACACCACAGTTGTTTAGTGGGATGTGTAAAGGTCCTGTATTTTGTTGTTTGGCAACTCTACCCGATACACAACGGTCAACTTTGTTGGTTAACCAGTCTTTACATGCCACTGCTTCTAATTGAAGAACCGATGTAATGTATTCTAACAGGTTGTCTTGATTGTATGTTAGATTAGAGAAGTTTGAATCTTCTCTATGGTCTGTCATAATAGTTTTTGGAGAAGAACCAAAGTAGTGATTCAACTTCATGTCGATAGGTTTACGACCGTCTTTACTTGACTCAAAAGAGAAGTTCATGTCGCTGGTAATTTCACCTACATTGTAGAAAGGTGCTCTTTCACGCTCGGAGATTTTACGAAGTTCTTCGAGGTGTTTTTCATCGATGACCAATCCCATACGTTCTTGAGATTCATTACCTACAATTTCTTTTGCGGATAGGGTAGGGTCTCCTACAGGAAGGGCATCCAGGTCTATTTTTCCACCTGTTTCTTCCACCAATTCCGACAGGCAGTTTAGGTGTCCACCGGCACCGTGGTCGTGAATGGAAACGATTGGATTATCATCACTTTCTACCATAGCTCTAATCGCATTGGCAGCACGTTTTTGCATTTCAGGGTTTGAACGCTGAATAGCATTCAATTCGATGGCGTTATCCAATTCACCGGTATCAACAGAAGATACCGAAGAACCTCCCATACCAATACGGTAGTTGTCACCACCTAAAATTACGACGCGGTCACCTTTGTTAGGTACATCTTTAAGGGCATCCTCATGTTTACCCCATCCGATACCACCGGCCAACATGATCACCTTATCGAAACCAAGTTGTTTATTGTTTTCTTCGTGTTCAAAAGTCAAAACCGAACCCGAAATTAAAGGCTGACCGAATTTGTTCCCGAAGTCAGAAGCACCATTTGATGCTTTTATTAAAATATCCATGGGTGTTTGGTACAGCCATGGACGCTCTTCCATTCCTGCTTCCCAATTACGCTCTTCTTCCAAACGAGAGTAGGAAGTCATGTAAACGGCAGTACCTGCTAAAGGTAAACTACCTTTACCTCCAGCCAGACGGTCTCTAATCTCACCACCCGAACCTGTTGCAGCTCCATTAAAAGGTTCTACCGTTGTCGGGAAGTTGTGTGTTTCTGCTTTTAGTGATAATACAGCCTGAACTTCTTTGGTGTGGTAGTAATCGGCAATATCCTGACGCTTGGGAGCGAATAATTCAATTTTAGGACCTTTTACAAAAGCAACATTGTCTTTGTAGGCAGAAACGAGGTTTCCTCCGTTCATTTCGGAAGTCTTCTTAATTAACTTGAAAAGACTTGTTTCTTGTTCTTCACCGTTGATGATGAAAGTCCCGTTAAATATTTTGTGGCGACAGTGCTCAGAGTTTATCTGAGAGAATCCGAACACTTCAGAATCTGTTAATTTTCTGCCAATTTCTTCACTTACACTGTTTAAGTAATCTACTTCTTGCTGACTTAAAGCCAATCCTTCTTTTTCGTTGTAAGCAGCTATGTCTTCAATGTGAATGATCTTTTCAGGTTTTGTATCCACCGTAAAGATCTCCTGATCAAGGTTTTTGTATTTTACCTGCAACATTGGGTCGAAACCTGCTTGTTCATCAAAAGTAAAGTACTCTTCGATACGATCAATACCCTCTATGCCCATATTTTGAGTGATCTCAACGGCATTTGTACTCCAGGGGGTGATCATTTCCTTTCTAGGACCTGTAAAAGTACCGTCAATAGTTTGAGCATTTAATTGTTCGGCATCTCCGAACAACCATTGTAATTTTTCACAATTTTCCTGGCTAATAATTTCTTTAGTGGCTAGGGCAAAAACTTGGTTTGCTCCCTTAAAGAATGAAATCATGGGCAGATTTTTTGGTTGCTTTTAATAGTTGCGAAATTAGGGTTTTTCGAGAATAGTGCCAATTAAAAAGCCCCGAACCCGGGGCTTTTTTTATTTTAAAAGGCTTTCGATCTGTTCGGCTAATTCTGTACCGATTCGATCTTGAGCTTCAAGTGTTGCAGCGCCGATGTGCGGGCTAAGCGATACTTGAGGTGCCATAAGAACTTTCATATCTGGTTTTGGTTCGTTTTCGAACACATCCAAACCAGCAAAGCGTATTTTACCGCTTTCTAATGCTTCCAACAAGTCGGCTTCGTTAACAACACCACCACGGGCAGCATTTACGATTCCAACTTGATCTTTCATCATTTCAATTTCCTTTTTGTTGATGACTGGTTTACCCTGGTAAGGAACGTGTAAAGTAATGAAATCTGCATTTTTATAAACTTCTTCAATAGCAACAGTCTTGATGTTAAAGTTGACTGTTTGTCCATCGTAAAAGTCCAATTCTATGTCAGCACTTTCGCAGAAAGGATCGTGAGCAATCACTTCCATTCCTTGCCCTAAAGCAACTTTTGCCACGGCTCTACCGATACGTCCAAAACCGATAATACCGATCTTTTTACCACGTAATTCGATACCTGCACCGTAGCTTTTCTTGAGCTCTTTAAATCTAGAGTCACCGTCTAAAGGCATGTTTCGGTTGGCGTCAAATAAAAATCGAACCATACCGAAAAGGTGAGCGAAGACCAGTTCAGCCACTGAAGCAGAACTTGCAGCTGGGGTGTTGATAACGTGTAATCCTTTTTCGCGAGCATAGTCTACATCGATGTTATCCATACCGACACCACCACGACCGATGAGTTTTAGGTTTGGACAAGAGTCAATGATGTCTTTACGAACTTTCGTTGCAGAGCGAACTAAGAGTCCAACAACATTGTTTTCATTGATGTAGTCAATTAATGCTTCTTGAGCTACTGTGTCTGTGATTACTTCGAATCCAGATGCTTCTAAAGCATCGATTCCGCTTTTTGCAATTCCGTCGTTAGCTAGTATTTTCATTTTTAGTCTTCTAAATCGTTGTCAAAAACTTCAATAACGTTACTTTTCTTAACCAATGGAGTCCATTTTGTTTTGAACCGCGTGGCACGAACAATGTGATTGTCAATCCAGTGGTAGTTTCCTCCACGAGGTTTGTTCATTAACAATCCATGGTATTTGAATTCATGCTTGTCAAGCCAAGCTAGAGTTACTTCTCTGGTGTCGCTTGTTCTTGACGTGAAGAATGTAATGATGTGACCTTCGTCATACCATTGATTGATGATCGCACGAGCATCTTCCCAAGGTTCGCAAGTCACCATTCTTTCAGGTTCTTCGTTGGGTACATCTTCAGTAATGGTACCGTCAATGTCAATCAGGTAATTTTTTACGCCATCACCAAGTTGGGGGCTGATGTGATTACCATCTTCATCATAGAGTTCTTTTAATCCGTGGGCCATGTTAGGAGAGTTTTTCTAGTTCTTGCATTGTATTTACCAATACCTGAATGCTTTCTAGAGGAAGAGCGTTGTAGATAGAGGCACGGTAGCCGCCTACAGATCGGTGGCCTTTTAAACCACTTACTCCAGCGTCGTTCCATAATTTGTCAAAAGCTTCTTGTTTGCTGTCATCTGTCAGCACGAAGGTAACGTTCATTTTCGATCGATCTTCAACAGCAGCAACTCCTTTGAATAATGGGTTTCTGTCTATTTCAGCATAAAGTAATTCAGCTTTTGCTGTGTTTACTTTTTCTATAGCTTCAACACCACCGTTTTTCTTAAGCCATTCTAAGGTAAGCATAGAAACATACACAGCAAATACAGGAGGCGTATTGAACATAGACTCTTTAGAGATGTGTGTTGTATAATCCAACATAGTAGGAATGTCTCTACCTGTTTTGTTTAAGATTTCATCTTTTACAATCACAAGAGTCGTTCCTGCAGGGCCCATGTTTTTCTGAGCACCAGCATAGATCAAGCCAAATTATGAAACGTCAATTTTTCTTGAGAAGATATCCGAAGACATGTCTGAGGCCAATACGGTGCCCTCAGATACTTCTGGGAACTCATGAAATTGAGTACCAAATATGGTGTTGTTCGAAGTAAAGTGAAGGTAGTCAGCATCTTCAGGACAGGTATAGCCTTTAGGGATGTAATTGAAGTTTTTGTCTTCAGAGCTTGCGATTACATCGATAGATCCAAGATTTTTACCTTCCGTAATGGCTTTTTTAGACCAGCTTCCTGTGCTGATGTAAGCTCCTTTCCCATCTTTCTTAAGAAGGTTCATCGCCGTCATCAAGAACTGAGTACTTGCACCTCCTTGGAGGAACATAACAGAATACCCTTCGGGTAAATCCAAAAGCTCTTTTACCAAAGCCTGCGCTTTGTCCATGACCGCAATGAAGTCTTTACTTCGATGGGATATTTCAATTAGGGAAAGGTCTAGGTTGTTGAAATTTAAGACAGCTTGTGAAGCTTGCTCAAGAACCTCTTGCGGAAGTACGCAAGGACCGGCACTGAAGTTGTGTTTTTTCATTTTTAAAATGAGTCAGTTTGACTTAGTGAATAAAAAAGCAAAATTCGACTATTTCAAGGATATGAAAAAGGTTTTGGTCTGTTATTATTAACATTTTTTCAACGGATAGCCATCAAGTTTATGATGCTTTGTGAAGTCAGGTAAACAAAGAGAATTTCGGATCTAAAAAGATTTTTTTATTTGGGAGCCTTGAGGATATTTCAGACTCAAGAGGAGAATCGATGTGCTTAAGGTGCTTGAAGACCTCTTTCGATGTTTTTTAATTGCTTACGATTTCGTTTTTTATCGTTGTATGCAGGAATGTTTTCTACCAGTCTCCATTTTCCATTTTTAAAGGTAAGGCCATCGTAGCTTAAATTGGGTACATAGAACTCATACATTCCTTTTTCGGCTCCATCTATCGGCTCAAGTTGGTCGAAAACAATGTATTCGCTGTTATCATTGTACGCCATATTCGTGCTTGTTTTTTTGGCATATTCCAAAATCATACGGGTGTGAGTGCCGTCATTCATTTTAATGATAGGTGCTCCGAAAATGGGTTTATGGTCTTCGCTGAAGTGTAGGATTTCAATGATTCTTTTGGTCGTAAATTGATTGTTACCATCCCAGCCGACAAGGGTGTAGTAATCTTTTTTGTTGAATGAGTTGTGAATGATCTCCGCGTACAGGGCACCGAACCAGTCTCCCCCTTCGAGGATTTTAAATTGCTCACTGTCTATGTGAGCAGACGTATCATTCAGCTTGAGGAAATGCAACTCTTTAGATCGTTTGTTGTAGAATTGCAGATAAGCAAAGTACTTAAAAGAACCGTCTTCTTTAGGCATGACCCAATTGAACAGTTTGAACGATTTGTCAGGAGCATCGAGAATACTCAGGTTATCGATATTTTCAAAGTTGTAATGAAAGCTGCCTTTGATTAAGAGTACTTCCTCAACGTCTTCTATGAGTAAGCGGTTGGCTTCTTCTTTGAGGGAGTCGGTAACTGCCGTTAAAACCTTGTTGGCAAGGGTCTGTAGTCTGGCCTCGAAAAAGATAAAATCATTTCCGTTTTGAGCCTGACTAGTTAGTGAAATAGAAAGAACAACAAATAATAGATATTTGAAGGGTCTATTCACAATGTAGCATTGCTTTTTTAGCGAGAAGTTCTTCTTCTGTTTCAACGTGATCTTCATCTGGTATACAGCATTCCACAGGACATACTGCAGCACACTGAGGTTCTTCATGAAATCCTTTACACTCGGTACATTTATCTGTAGCTATATAATATAAGTCGTAAGAAATAGGTTCTAGTTCTTCGTCTGCATCAGCAGAGATACCTGTTTTGGAATTGACTTGACCCGTAAGTTCAGTCCCTTCAGCAAATGTCCACTCCACTCCGCCTTCATAGATTGCCGTGTTTGGGCATTCAGCTTCACATGCTCCACAATTGATGCATTCGTCGGTGATTATAATTGCCATTGTCTTTCTTGGTTTAAAGATTTGTATGTTTGCGAAACAAAGATAGAAAAAACATTGCGGATGAATCGCCAAAAAATCACACAAGCTTTAAGTTGTTTAGGAAAGTTTATGAATCAGTTTCAGTTTCCTGATTCTCCTAGGGAAAGTACGGATTTGAATGACTTGTTTTACGATGAGTTTAATGAAGTCATTTCTTCCGCAAAAATTCATAATGGGTGGTTTGAAGAACAGCAAGTTCGCAGGTCCATTTTTGCTTTGACTACATGGCTTAATGAGGAGGTGTTGACTTCCTGGGCATCTAAGTATGTGTGGAATACCGAGCCCAAGAAAATTGCTATTATTATGGCAGGGAATATTCCTTTGGTTGGTTTTCATGATTACGTTTGCGGATTGATGAGTGGAAATCACTTATTGGTAAAGCTGTCTTCCGATGATAAACAGTTTTTACCCCTAATCACCCGGATGCTGACTCATATAAATTCTGACTTTGATAAAAGAATAGAGTTTACTGAGGGAACCCTAGAGGGCTTTGATGCCGTTATTGCAACGGGTTCTGACAATTCTGGGCGTTATTTTGACCATTATTTTGCAAAGTATCCCCACATAATTCGAAAGAACAGAAACTCTGTAGCTGTTTTAACAGGCGAGGAGTCTAAAGAAGATTTGGTAGCTCTTGGAGACGATGTTTTTGCCTATTATGGTTTAGGGTGTAGAAATGTTTCGAAAGTTTACGTACCTGAAGGCTATGATTTTGATCTTCTTTTTGATGCATTCTATGAATACAAGTATGTCGTTGATAACAAAAAATACGCAAACAATTTTGATTACCATCGAGCACTCTTTTTAATGGGTGGGCACGAAATGTTGGAAAATGGGTTTTTGTTACTCAAAGAAGATGAGGCTCTATCTTCGCCCATATCAATGCTTCACTATGAAACCTATGAATCTTTGGATGCCTTGAATAAACATTTGAATTTTCAATCAGAATCAATACAGTGTATTGTTTCTAAATCGAATCTTCCAAACTCATTTGATCTTGGGCAAGCACAATGTCCGGGTGTAGAAGACTACGCCGATGGGGTAGATACCATGGCTTTTCTGGGAGGTTTATAGTTCAGCTATAAGCATGGTGAATAGTTGTGTGAGGTGAGGCTCTGCATTTCTTGCTGTGGCTATAATCTCTTCGATAGAAACCGGTTTTAGTTGATCTGGGTCACACTCGTCGGTCAGTACAGAGACAACTGCACAGGGCAAACTCATGTGGTTGGCAACAATGACTTCTGGTACCGTAGACATGCCCACCAAATCAGCTCCTATAATTTTCAGCATTCTATATTCAGCTCTCGTTTCAAGGGAAGGGCCTTGCCAAGCAGCGTATACGCCGGTGTGAAATGTGCTTTCTATTTTTTTAGAACACTTCCAGAGTAAGTCTCGTAGTTTTGGGTCGTAAGGTTCCGACATGTCCGTAAATCTCGGTCCATGTTCATCAATATTCTTTCCACGCAGTGGATTGTCAAACAAGAGATTGATGTGGTCGTTTACGATGACTAAGTCCCCTTTTTTATAGTCGGTATTTAGAGCGCCAGAAGCATTTGAAATGAGGAGGTTCCCAATGCCCAACTCTTTCAAAACACGAACGGGAAAAGTAATCTCTTTAGCATCATATCCCTCGTAATAGTGAAAACGACCTTGCATGATGACTACCGATTTATTTTCAATTTGAGCAAAAATCAACTGACCTTGGTGAGATTCTACTGTGGCCTCTGGGAAGTGAGGAATGTCTTTGTAGGGGATACTTAGTTCTACTTGGCATTTTTCAAGTAAGCCTCCTAAACCCGTACCCAATATGATTCCTATTTTTGGGGAGGTGTAATTGTAACTTTTGATGAAATTTACAGCTTCTTGAATTTGTTTCATTGCCCTTAAGTTGGTTTGAGGAGTGGATGTGTGGTTTGACTTTTCAGCCCCCTTTCTTTTTGGCTTTATAGCCTTTGTCGATGAGGAGTTTTAGAATTTTATCTCTAAAGTCGCCCTGAATGAGAATTTCTCCTTCTTTTACAGTGCCCCCTACGCCACAAGATGTTTTCAGTTCTTTCCCCAAAGCTTTAAGGTCTTCAGTTGTGCCAATGAAATCGATGATAGCTGTAACCACTTTACCTCCTTTTTTACGATCTAATACAATTCTTAAATCTTGCTCGTTCGGGGCTAGTGTTTCCTCTTCCAATTCATCGTCATAGGTGTAATCGTAACTTTGATTCGTAGAATAAACCACTCCCGTGATGTCTTTCTTTTTCTTATTCTTCCCCATGGTGTATTTTTTAATGTTGAGGCAAAGGAAATCTATGTGTGTTTAATCTTCATAGACTTTTGAATTTAATCGAGGTAAATTTCGATTAACCCTTCAGGGCAATTTAAGTAAAGTACTTTGTTTTCTCGATCCAATTGATCGATAATTGAATCGTCGATGGGGATGAGAACTTCTTTCTCACCGTTTTGGATGGCAAAAAGCGGTTGAACCGCTTGGTTGATAACCTCAGTGATGTTTCCTACTTCACCGTAGGTTTTATCAATCACTTTATACCCTTCAATTTCATGGTAGTAGAATTGATTTCCTTCCATAGGAGGTAGGAAGGAAAGAGGTAGGTAAAGTCCACATTTTTGAAGTTTATTGGCTTCAGTCTCTGTGTCGACTCCTTCAATGTGAATGTGTAAAAAACCTTTTTGGGTAAGTTTACAGGAACTCAAAAAAAAAGGAACCAGTCTTCCTTTACGATCAATGAAGACGGATTCCAATTTTTTGTATTTCGAAGGATCATCAACGTCTAGCTTTACGAGCAGGTCTCCTTTGAAGCCGTGTTTACGACTGATGTGACCTATAAAGTAGCAATCCTTCAGTTTCATTACTCTGCAGCCTCTTCAGCAGCAGGAGCCTCTTCAGCAGCAGGAGTTTCCTCAGCTGCAGCTTCAGCAGCAGGAGCCTCTTCAGCAGCAGGAGTTTCCTCAGCTGCAGCTTCAGCAGCAGGAGCCTCTTCAGTAGCAGGAGTTTCCTCAGCTACAGCTTCTTCTGTTTCTTCTACTTCAGGTGTATTTTTTGCAAGAATCTCTGCTTCTTTAGCCGCACGAGCTTCTTTTTCAGCTGAAAGTGCTTTGGCAGCAGCATCCGCTTTTGTTTTTTCAATAGCGCTATTTACAGAGCTGATTTGTTTGGCTTTGCCTTCCAACCATGCTTCGTATTTCGCTAAAGCTTCTTCTTCAGTGTGTGCCCCTTTTTTAACACCGTCTAAAAGGTGTTTTTTGGTCATCACCCCAGTGTACGATAAAATCGTTCTTGCTGTATCTGTTGGAACAGCACCTACTTGAACCCAGTAAAGAGCTCTGTCGTGGTTAAGGTCGATGGATGCAGGGTTGACGTTAGGGTTGTAAAGACCTAAATTTTCGATGTAGCGTCCGTCACGTTTAGAGCGAGAGTCTGCAGCTACGATGTGGTAAACAGGTTTCCCTTTTTTACCGAAGCGTTGCAATCTAATTTTAGTTGCCATAGTTAATTGTTTAAGGGTCCGAAACCCGGTTAATTAATAATTCTCTTTCTCGAAGAGAGGCGCAAATGTACGCTTTATTGTTTAAAAACAAGGTATTACCGGCTTCTTTTAGGGGTTGTTTTGAAGAATTTGTACAGCAGATTCTTTAGAAAAGCTTACGTACACAATAATGAACAGTTTTATGAATAGGGGAGGGCTTGGCTTAATAAAGGTTTCAGGAGTTTATGAACACCGTGTTGATGACTTTATCAACACCAACAAGCATTGTTCATTACTTTATGAACAAATGTTAATAAGCGCTCTGATTTCTACTTCAGAATCGATCTTGAAATCACAATTTTTTGAATCTCAGAAGTCCCTTCGTAGATCTGTGTAATCTTTGCATCACGCATCAAGCGTTCTACATGATATTCTTTCACAAAGCCATATCCTCCGTGAATTTGCACGGCTTCCGTTGTTATTCTCATGGCCTTTTCAGCACAAAACAATTTGGCCATAGCACCGGATTCTGTATAATCTAGCTTATGGTCTTTATGCCAAGCAGCTCTGAAGCACAGCAAACGCGCTGCTTCAATTTCAGTCGCCATATCTGCCAACTTAAAAGCAATGGCCTGATGTTCGCAAATGGCTTTGCCAAAAGACTTTCTTTCTTTGGAATATTGCAGGGCCAATTCCATAGCACCGGAAGCTACCCCCAAAGCCTGCGCAGCAATACCAATTCTACCCCCTGCAAGGGTTTGCATGGCGAATTTGAATCCGAAACCATCTTCACCGATCCGATTTTCTTTCGGGACTTTAACATCGGTAAACATTAAAGAATGCGTGTCTGATCCTCGAATTCCCATTTTATTTTCCTTAGGGCCTATCACAAAACCATCCATCTCCTTTTCGATGATGAGGGCGTTGATCCCCCGATGGCCTTTTTCAATATCAGTTTGCACGATAACAATATATACGGAAGCACTGCTGCCGTTGGTGATCCAATTTTTAGTTCCGTTTACGAGGTAGTGGTCTCCACAATCAAGGGCAGTGGTTTTTTGTGAGGTAGCATCGGACCCTGCTTCGGGTTCGGACAAACAGAAGGCCCCAATAATTTCTCCTGAAGCAAGGGAAGGTAGGTATTTTTGTTTTTGTTCTTCGGTTCCGTATTTTTCAATTCCCCAACAAACCAAGGAATTATTTACAGACATAACCACAGAGGCCGAGGCATCTACTTTAGAGAGTTCCTCCATGGCTAAAATGTAGGATAGGGTGTCCATACCGCCGCCTCCATACTCGGGAGAAACCATCATGCCTAGGAAGCCAAGATCTCCCATTTTTTTGATTTGTTCGTGTGGAAAAGTTTGATTTTCATCTCTTTCAATAACGCCCGGTAAAAGTTCTGTTTGAGCAAAATCTCTTGCGGCATCGCGAATCATTTTATGTTCTTCACTTAATTCAAAATTCATTCGATTACTTTTTAAATTATATTTTTCATTAAATCTCTTACTAAATTACACTTTTTTAGTCAAATTAGTGGGCAAATAAATAACGACTTTTGGAAGCTTACCATGTTATAGGATTGATGTCTGGAACCTCCTTAGACGGTTTAGATATTGCCTATTGTAAATTTGTGAAACAGAAGCGCTGGTTCTTTGAAATTGTACATTTCAAAACGGTGCCTTACGACGCTTTATTTAAAGAGCGCCTAAGAAATGCACACGGTTTGTCTTCCGACTTACTCGATGACTTGTCTTTAGACTTTGGTGTGTTGATGGCTCAAGAGGTTCGTCGATTTTTGGAAGAAAACAAGGTTTGTCAACTTGATTTAATAGCCTCTCATGGACACACCATTTTCCATGAGCCCCAAAAAGGAATTACGCTGCAAATAGGGAGTCCAAAACCCTTATTTGAAGTATCTAAAACCCCTGTTGTTTACGATTTCAGATCTCAAGATGTAGCAATGGGCGGGCAAGGGGCTCCTTTGGTCCCTTTGGTTGATAAAATGCTATTTTTATCTCACGATGCATGCTTAAACTTGGGTGGTTTTTCAAATGTATCTTTTGATGTAAAGGGGAAACGAAGGGCTTTTGACGTATGTCCTGTAAACATCGTTCTGAATCTTCTATGTGCTCCTTTGGGGCTTGAATATGACGATAAAGGGAAGTTGGCTTCCCTAGGAGAGTTGAATGAAAATTTGTTTCATCAATTGAACGGCTTGGATTATTACAAAAAGACCTTTCCTAAGTCTCTTGCTTGGGAGTGGGTGGATGAAAATATTCTTCCGCTACTGAAAAGTTCGGGCCTGTCTGTAAAATCTCAAATGAGAACTTTTGTTGAACACATAGCTTATCAAATGAGTTCAGTTGTGCGTTGTCATCAGATGAAATCTGTTGTGCTGTCGGGCGGAGGAGCGCATCACGATTTCTTATTGGAGCGACTAGATCATTATGCACCTGGGTGTTGGGTGAAGTCTACACCCTTGTTGGTAGAAGCCAAGGAAGCGATGGCATTTGCCTTTCTAGGTTTGTTGAAATATCAGGGGCAGGTAAACGTACTTTCAAGTGTAACGGGCTGTTCTGAGGATCATAGTAGTGGAAAGATGTATTCCGATTCATCTGAGGAAGGGTAGGAGAATTTCAGTAGGATTATTTTATATCGTGAATTAAAGAGATGAACATCTTAAATTACTCGATAGTTTTTTACCTTTGTGCGAAATTTTCGGAGCATATTGTGAAGAGAATGAGCGCGTGAAACTAATAATTTCAAAAATCTAGATTATGTTGACATTAATGATTGTCATTTTTGTAATAGGTTATCTTGCGATAGCTCTAGAACACCCTCTGAAGGTTGATAAGGCTGGTTCGGCTCTGATTACTGGGGTTTTGGTATGGACTTTCTTTGTGCTTAGTGGAGCAGACCAACATTTTATAGAAGAGGAATTGTTGCACCATTTGAGTGAAATATCCAGTATTTTATTCTTCCTTTTGGGTGCCATGACCATTGTAGAGTTGATTGATGCCCACGAAGGATTCTCCATCATCACCGATAAGATTAAAACCCAAAAAAGAGTAAAGTTGTTGTGGGTTGTAAGTATTCTTACCTTCTTTTTCTCAGCCGCTCTGGATAACCTGACCACTTCCATCGTTATGATTTCTTTGTTGAGAAAGTTGATTGACGACAAGCACGATCGTTGGTTTTTTGCCGGCTTTGTCGTGATTGCTGCAAATGCTGGTGGTGCTTGGTCTCCGATTGGCGACGTTACAACGACCATGCTTTGGATTGGCGGTCAGTTAACGGCCCTTACCATTATTAAAACCCTGATTATACCGAGTTTTGTAGCGATGTTGGTTCCGCTTTTGGTACTAACGTTTACCCTAAAAGGTGAAGTTACACGTCCGGTAAAATCAAAAGTATTGGAGCATTATATGGATCCAACGACCCCTTTTGAGCGAAATTTGGTTTTCTTTTTGGGTCTAGCAGGTTTGTTGTTTGTGCCTATTTTTAAAACCTTAACCCATCTTCCTCCTTTCATGGGAATGATGTTGAGCTTAGGTGTACTTTGGATTGCTACAGAAATTATTCACCGCAGTAAAAACAAAGAAGGTAAGTCGCAAGTATCAGTGATCGGAGTACTTCGAAAAATTGACACAGCCAGTGTACTTTTCTTCCTCGGAATTCTTTTGGCTGTCGCGGGTCTGCAAACAGCAGGTCATTTGGCTGTTGTTGCCGAAAACTTGAACCATTCTTTCAACGGAGACATTTATTCCATTAATGTTGTAATCGGTTTGTTGTCTGCCCTAGTAGACAATGTTCCTTTGGTAGCAGGATCTATGGGAATGTACGAAGTGGCATCCGTAGGGAGTTTTGCCCAAGACGGTATTTTCTGGCAATTTTTAGCCTTCTGTGCGGGAACTGGAGGTAGTGCTTTAATTATCGGTTCTGCTTCAGGGGTTGCCGTAATGGGTCTGGAAAAGATTGATTTTGTATGGTATCTGAAAAAGATTTCTTTATTAGCTTTGTTGGGGTACTTTGCAGGTGCAGGTACTTACATATTGATGCAATATATTTGATACAATTGCGTTCTAGTGGCGCACAAATAACCTACTGATGAAAACAATTCTTTTGCAAGCTCCAGTAGCTGTAGATTCCTTGGGTATTGACTTAGCTCAGACGAGCGAGCCCGTAGAAAAAACACTTTCGATTATTGAATTGATTACCAGTGGAGGTTTAGGGGGGCAAATCATCATGATTGCCTTAGGAGCACTTTCCATTCTTACCGTATATTTCTTCATAGAACGCCTCCAAGTGATTCAGCGTGCAGTAAAAGACGATCCTCAATTCATGAGTAAGGTTAAAGATTACCTTTCCGATCAGAAAGTTGAGTCGGTGGTAGCTCTATGTAACAGGTCTTCTTCTGCCGTTGCCAATATGGTCGCCAAAGGGACTCTCGCCAAGGGGAATTTAAAGAACATTCAAGATGTTATGGAGCGTCAAGGAAATCTTGAAGTTTATAAATTGGAACACAATTTATCTTCCTTAGCAACCATTGCCGGTGCCGCTCCCATGATTGGGTTTTTAGGTACGGTAATCGGAATGATTTTAGCCTTTCACGAAATGGCAAGTGCGGGTGGACAGATTGATGTGGAAATGCTCTCCAAAGGGATTTACACAGCCATGACCACTACCGTAGCCGGATTGATAGTGGGTATTGTAGCTTACTTAGCCTACAACCAATTGGTGGCCAAAGTAACCAAGGCCACCTTTAAAATGGATCAAGGAACCGCAGAATTTTTGGAAGTTATTTCAGAAAACAAATAAGTATGGCCCTGAAAAGGAAAAATAAAGTCAGTGCATCGTTTAGCATGTCCTCCATGACGGACATTGTCTTTTTATTGCTGATTTTTTTCATGCTTACGTCTACCTTAGTAACCACCAACGCCCTCGACTTGGTCTTGCCAAAGAGCAATGCCCAAACCGTTAAAAAACAACGCGTATCGGTTTCCATAAATGAGAATTTCGAGTACTTCATCGACAAAGAAACCGTTGAGCTTAAATACTTGGAGGCACAACTCATGGAAAAGATGACCGGACAAGATGAGCAAGTGGTCATTCTGAGGGTTGATAAATCCGTTCCGGTAGAATACGCCGTAGAAGTAATGGACATTGCCTACAGAAATAAATTCAAAATTGTTTTGGCCACACAGCAGAAACGATGAGCCTGATTCGAAACACATACAAACGCAGAGCATTACTAGTAACCCTTCTAGTTCATCTGATGGCTGTATTCGTTTTCTATTCTTTCGGCTTGAAATACATGGATCCCAAAATAGAAGAGGGCATCGCGATTGAATTCGGATATGCAGAAGAGGGTATGGGTGAGGAAATCACACAAACCGAAGAAATTCTGACCGAAATCCCCGAAGAGGTCGTTCTTGAAACGGAAGTTTCAGCACCTGAGGAGCAGCTTGAGGTTTCTGAAGATGTTGTAACCCAAGAAATAGAAGATGCGCCTAGCATCTCTGCAGAAGAAGAAACTGAACAAATTCAAGAGCCCCAGGCGGTTCAGGAAGAGGTGCAAAAGCCTCAAGCCAGTAATGAGCTCCAGCAAGCCCTGTCCAGTCTGTTTCAAAGTAACGAAACCGCTTCTTCGGGCACTACCGAGGTTGAAGCTGCCCAAGGTGACCAAGGTGGAAGCTTACAAGGAGAACAAGAAGCCGTGGGCGGAGAGGGTAATTCTTCAGACGGTTATGAACTCGGTGATCGGCAAGCCATTGTAAAGCCCAAACCCAATTATTCTTGCAACGAAACAGGTCGCGTAGTCATTCGCGTGTGGGTGAATGCCGAGGGGCAGACCTACAAGTCTGAGTTGGATTTAAAGAATACCACAGACACATCGCCTTGTTTGGTCAAGGAAGCCAAATCAGCAGCTCTTAAAACCACCTGGTTGGCCGATGCCAATGCTATGCCTACTCAGATTGGCTACATCATATACAATTTTAGAAAGCAATAGATGAATTATCAGGAAACCTTGGATTGGTTGTTTCAGCAATTGGCATCCTTTCAGCGTGTGGGGCAATCTGCCTACAAAGAAGACCTGACCAATATCGATGCCCTCTGCGACTTGCTGAACCATCCTCAAAACAAGATCAAATGCATTCATGTAGCGGGTACCAATGGCAAAGGATCTACCTGTCATCTCTTGGCTTCGGTATTGCAGGAACAGGGCTATAAGGTGGGCTTGTACACCTCTCCGCATCTGAAAGGTTTTAGAGAACGCATAAAGATTAACGGTGCAATGATTTCTGAGGCAGAGGTGGTGGAATTTGTAAAGAATCACCAAGCTGATTTTACGGACATCAGCCCCTCTTTTTTTGAGATGACCACTGCATTGGCTTTTGCACATTTTGCCCACAATAAGGTGGATGTGGCCGTTATTGAAACCGGTTTGGGAGGTCGTTTGGATGCCACCAACATCATTAGGCCCGAACTTTCAGTGATTACCAATGTGGCTCTAGATCATCAAAATATCTTAGGTGATGCGGTTGAGTTGATTGCCAAAGAAAAAGCAGGAATCATCAAAACGGGTGTTCCTGTGGTGTTTGGTTCTACAACAGAAGAGGTACTATCGGTTTTGAAGGCGGAAGCACAAAACAAAAAATCAAGTTATTTCTTGTCCTCATTAGAACATTCTTATACCAGTGCTTTAAGGGGAGCCTGTCAACAGGAGAATACAGCCACCGTCTGCGAGGCAGTACGTCAAATGCGGGCTTTGGGCTGGGACATCAGCGATGAAGCCTTAGAGAGTGGCTTACAAAACGTGCTAAAAAACACTCAATTACGTGGACGTTGGGAACAAATTTCGGAGCGCCCCAAGGTAATTTGCGATACCGGACACAACACCCATGCGATTGAATCCATTGTAAAGCAGTTGGAGGAGGAGCCTTATCAAAACCTATGGATGGTTATCGGCATGGTGGGGGACAAGGATGTGGATGCTGTTTTGGGACTTTTGCCCAAGCATGCGAAGTATGTTTTTTGTCAGCCGAATATTCCCAGAGCCCTTTCAGTAGAGGTTTTGTCCGAGAAAGCGGCTCAGTATTTGCTTTTAGGAACTTCGATTCAGAATCCAAAAGATGCTTTGGTGAAAGCGCAAAAGCTTGCTAATGAGGACGATTTGATTTTTGTGGGTGGCAGCACCTTTGTGGTGGCAGAAATTCTTTAAAATCTAATCAAATTAATCCTTGAATTGTTTGGGCAAGTATGAAAATGATTTTTATATTTGCAATCGCTGATTGAAACAGCACACAGTTCTTAAATGTATCGGGCGATTAGCTCAGTTGGTTCAGAGCACCTGCCTTACAAGCAGGGGGTCACTGGTTCGAATCCAGTATCGCCCACAGAAAAAGCCTCCGTAATAGCGGAGGCTTTTTTGTTTTACATCGAGTCCCATTTATACCTTTTCAAATGTTTGAATTTATATGGAATGCTGGATTGATGCTTTTTGGATTCCCTATTATTTTGATGGGTATTTTGATGGGTATTTTGATGAACTTACATCAAAGGATTCCGAAGTTCTTGTGCTATTTAACCTTAATTTCAGGCCTTTCATATATAGTGGTTCATTTGCTAAAATTAACTTATATTGATAGTCAATTTGTGACGGATTTGGAGCTGATTTAACCCATGGCATTGAGTGAGCTAGGGTTCGCGATTTGGTAGTTAATCAGTGGTTGGAAAGAATTAAAAATAATAAATTTAACCAGATAATTAAAAAAAGCATAAACATGAAAACACATCGACTAATTTTGCTGACATGTGTCATTTTCACCATGGGTATCAATAACTCCCATGCACAGCAACTTACTGAAATTGAAGCCATGAATATCTTAAGTAAATGGGAAGGCGATTGGCAGGGAAATGCGGTTATGAATAAATCCATCTGGATTCCTAAAGAAATCGAAATGGAAGGATTTACAACATCAGAATTGATTCTTGAGGGAAAATACTTGGAAATATTCAATGAGAATTTACGCTCCGAGACGAAAATGCTTATTCGCTATGATCAAGCTTCAAAATCATTCAACAGATGGGAGTTTAAGAGTGACGGTAGTACCAGTTTCTGGGTAGGAAAATGGAAAAGGTTCAATCAGAAAATGACCTGGAGCTTTATTGATTTTTCCAATTCTGGCATCAGTGGTAAAATAACCGAACGCTTTGAGTCGGATGAGAAAATTAAAGCTAAAGTTTTCATGAAGGATATCAAAGGAAATGTATTGCTTGAAATAGAATCCGTAGCTACAAAAACGAAATAGATTGAAACAGCCTATAACAAAGGTGTATGATTTATACATTTCTCTTTGGAGTAAGTTATTGCTTGGATACTTTAAAAAAACTGAATAAACTAAACTCCTTTTTTTTCATCTCTGCTTCCTACCTATAAGCAGGAGTAGCTCATTATGTCGAAAATTTTGGAATTATCACAATCTTGAACAATTTCCCCGATTTGTCGCTAATTACCACGAAAGTCACAAATGTTTTTTCAGTGGCTAAAAGTATGACAACAACGGTCTTTTTTGTTGCATTGATTATAACCCTGCTCATACTTGGAATTACAACAATAAAAGAAAGAAGAAAAACAAGTGCTAACACTGTATGAACTGCATCAAAGTGCAGTTTATACAAAAAGTTATCGCTAACAATATTTCTTTAACCTGATGTTTATAAAACGTTAAAGATTTAATGTTGGGTTATTTTTGTATCATTGTTTATGGCTGATGTTTTAATAGTAATTAATAAGTTAATGATGATATGTTTGGTTTGAAGAAATTATTTTTAGTGTTTGTAACCTTGCTTTCTTGTAATAATTTAATTCTAGCAGAAAATTATGGGTACTCAGGAATGAGTAAATTCAACGTGCACATCGATTTAAGTGCTCTAGTATCCTTATATGGAGGTTCCTTTTCAGCAACTGTTAATTTAGAGCGGCACCTTATTAGTTCTTATTCAGGAAAAACTAATTTGTATGCAAGAGGAGGTCTTGGGTATGCTGGAGCATTAGCTATAGCTCCAGGAGCTGCCTTTGGAGTATTAGGAAAAGGAGGATTAGGTGCTTTGACCCTGCTTACCGGTAGCAATAAACATCATTTCGAGCTGGTTTGTGGAGCCTTTATGGGAATTAGTGACGTTTCAACGTCAAAAGATACCTTCATCTTACCTGTTGTAGATGTGGGTTATCGCTATCAAAAACCAGGAACAAGCTTTATCTTTCGCAGTAAAGTAGGGTTTCTCGGTTTAGGTATAGGTCTTGGTCATGCTTTTTGAAAGGGCTCACATTTAAAATTTTCCTACACATATAAATCTGAATCAAATGATGTAGATTCGACAGAAGTTTCAAACAAGGTCAACAATTTGGTCACAGGAATTGATTATTTTTTTGTCGATAAATATGGATTCGAACCAGAACGATTTGGAATTCATCCCAGAACATCCTGCTTTTTGTTGCAAATTATTTTGTAGTATTGTGAGTAGTCAAGTCTTGACGATAATCAGCCTCGTTAACCCAAATTTTGAATGGCATTTATTTCATGAAAACACAGAATCATATTGGGCTTCTACTGAGTTTATTCTTTTCGATAGCTCCTCTTGCTCAAGCTCAAAATTCGGTGTTCTATGCCCCTGAAACCGTTAACAGTTTTCTCACTCAAGATTTTGGTGTGCAGGTGAATCATCTTAGTTTCATCAAAAACAATGAGTATTTCAATGGCATCAGTGATGGTTTAACCCTCTTGGGTTCTCAAGTTCACCCAGAGTTCATTTACAAGCCTAGTGAGCGTACTCAATTTAGGTCGGGACTCTTTTTATTGAAACATTTTGGGGAAGAAACCATTGATAAAGCCCTACCTACCTTTAGTTTTAAGTACGTGAATGATAAGCATCGATTTACGATTGGGAATTTATACGCAAGAGACAATCACCGTTTGATAGAGCCTTTGATGGGCAGTGAAAAAATATTGGGCAGTGAGGTCCTCGAAACGGGTATCGCTTATCAATACGCTTCCCAAAAAGTGGAGTCGGAGTTCTGGCTAGATTGGGAAAATTACATTCGAAAACAGGACGATAAGAGAGAGGTTTTTACTTTTGGAACCCTATCTCGAGTAGCGATTTCAGATAATTTATCGCTACCCATTCAATTTCTACTGCAACACAAGGGTGGACAAATCAATAAAAGATACAATAGCGATACACAAAGTTCTGCAGGATCTTCCCATGCTTTTAACGCATCGCTTGGACTTGAATACAAGCATCTCAATGCCTTAAATAATGAGTTTGTCTTGAGCTATTATTTCTTGCACCATCAGATGGCATCTAATCTTCTTGAATATCCCTTTGAGAAAGGAGAAGCCCATTATTTAACCTTGAACTATAAGGTAAAAGATGTGAACTTTTTATTGGGGTATTATCAGGCAGATCAATTTGTGACTTTAAAGGGGAATGAGATGTTTCAAACGTATTCTCTCAAGACGAATGTGAATTATTGGAACGGTGTTTTAGATCAAACGTACTCGGAGTTGACAGAGCCCCACAGAGAATTGATGTTCGCAAAGCTGTTCTTCGAAAAGATTTTGGCACCAAAGGTGAAACTAGGATTGCAGTTGGAAGGCTTTTTGCAGTTGAACGATTCAGACCCATCTTTAGGTGCTGAAAAAAATAAGAAACATCAGTTGGATCACTCCTTTGGCATCTACGTCATTTTCAATGATGTCTTCAAATTCTGATTTTAGCCTTGGTTAGCCCTGTTAGTATTTAACTTCTACATGAAATCCTAAACCCAAACCTTTTACGGTATTCCAGCTCCCTTGGCTAGTTTGCCGATTGACAATAGATCCGGTCAGTCGATCGGCAGAGAACAAAAGACTTTTGTTCCCTAAATCTTGAATCCACTCCAAACCTATGTAAAAGTCTTCTTCTACCCATATATTGTAATCGCGAAGGTCTATGTGCATCATCCCGTTTCGTAGGGATGAGTTTACGATGATGTTTTCGTAGACCAATGACCTATGAGGCAGTCCATTCTTTAGGCTGTAGATGTTCACCCTAAAAACAAGAGGCTTGTATTGGTTTTCATTGATGTTGAAATTGAAGGATTCCAATACGGTAGGGGAATCTTTTACGGAGATGACGACGCCTATCTCATTTCCCAATTCGTTGTTGGTGAAACCGGTAGATACGGATTTGGATTTTGTTTTATTACCTATCGTTTTGCGTCGCCATTTTTTCTCGGACAATACAATTTCAGACAATTCAAAAACTTCAGAATTTAAATAGAGGGTATCACCTGAGCTAAATTCACTGATAAATGATCGAACACTTTGCGTATAACTTTCGTAGCCTATCATTGAAAATCTTAGGGCTTCTTCTTTTTGGGAAGCCTTGATTTTTAGACTGAAAAATCCATCAAGGTCAGAAACGGTACCTGTGTTTTGGTTTACAACACCTATGTTTACAAATGAGAGGGGCTGTTTGGTTTCACGATCGGCAACCACACCTTGAAAGGTGTTTTGGGCATAGAGGTTACTCACGAGAATGAGTAGGGGGCTCAGAAATTTTAAGGACATGATTTACTTGAAATGTTTGGTGATTTTTTCACTGAGCGGTTTTGTGAAAGAGTAGTAATAGTTGACGAATTTCCCCTCAGGGTCCACAAGATATTTTTGAAAATTCCATTTTACAGAACTGGTAGATTTGCCATTTTCAGATTTGTTTGTGAGCCACTTGTATATAGGGTGTTGGTTTTTGCCTTTTACATCTATTTTGCTTGATAGCGGGAAACTTACTCCGAAATTGACCTGGCAAAAACTTTGTATTTCATCTTCATTTCCGGGTTCTTGCCCTCCAAATTGGTTGCAGGGAAAACCGATGACGACCAATTGATCTTGGAATTTTTTGGAGAGTTTTTCTAAGTCCTCATACTGAGAGGTAAATCCACACTCTGAGGCTACATTCACAAAGAGAATGAACTTGCCCTCATAAGTTTTTAAATCTATAGAATCTCCACTAATAGAGGTGTAGCTCAGATGATGAATGGAAGGGGAGTTTTGAGCCTTTCCAGAAGAGGAAATCGATAGTAACGACATGAAAATGAGATTTAGAATCACTTTGTGCATCCTCAAAGGTACATAAATTAGCTCCATTTTAGAGTCTCATCCTCAGGGAACATTTTGGATTTATAGGGATAGAGATTCTTAGGTGATTAAGAACTTATTACAAGTAAAGAATACACAAATAATATTTAGATCCTATTTCCAATAGGAATAGATTCAATAGGTATTCATGTTCATTTTTTTATAGTCTTTCATTTGCTTTGTCGGCTCTATGATTGAGTAGCCTTTCCATAATTTTTCATCAAATTGATTCACATAGATGGTTTCAATATTGTCTTTTTCCTTGAAGTCTGAAAATTGTTTCTGACTGATTTTTTCTTCTTTAAGAACCAATATTTCAATTGATGACTTTGTTGAAACTCCATAGTTAACTCCCATTTTAATCTGCTCGAGTTTTTGATCAATAAGAACTCTTTTCTTTTTCTTTAGTAAAGAGATTGTTCTGTCTATACTTAAATAAGTCCCTTCTTTTTTGGAATAGTATTTCAATGCGTATGCATCATCTTTTTTCTCGAAATAGATCGATGTCCTAAATTCATTTTCTGAGAATCGGATGCCGAATAACTTTATGTTCCTCCCTGTTTTTCCTGGAGCATAATGGTAATCTGCTCTCAATAAGGCAAATGTGTTCATGGCAATGTAAATTCTACCTTCATATGTGCCTCGGAATTTGGGTGTAAAATCGATGATATATACATCTTCTCCATTTGCTATCGTTCCTCCATTGAGTGTGTAATGATATTTATTGGTTTGATGCAGAAATTCCCATTGCTCTTCATCTTCCAGTGTACTGAAGCTTAATAAGGTTTCTATGTTGTTTTTTTGTTCACGAAATGCATGTTGACGCTCAGATGAAAGAGAATCTGTTTTGGTATCATTAAAAATTAATTTTATCTGGGTACTGTCTGAATTTTCTTCCATGTGAAATTTATAGCCAATGATTCCGGTTTTGACTTTCCAATATTCATCATTTCTATTGTTTGAAAGTGCCTTTTTTATGTTTTCCATAAATTTCTCATTGGCATCGTCTAATTCCTCCTTTTGAACGATGTCTTTGAGTTCCGATTCTTCTTTTAATTCTATGATTTTTATGGGATCTACTTTAAGTGTTAAAGAGTCAATACGATCATTGTTAGACAAGTAAATATCTCCCATGAAATCAGTGAAGGAAACAGATTTTCTTACTACATTTTTTTAATGGAATTCAACAACTCATTATTCAGATGAACGAAGCTACTTTTTTTAAAATCTAAATTTAATTGATTTAAATGGGTAACCTCTTTCTGGCGAATGAACAGCTGTTTTTTGGAGGTTGTTGGCTGATAATTCTGGTGCTTGTTCTCCAAAACTTTTTTCACGATTAATTTGGGGTCTGGGGTGTTGCCAAAGAGGGTAATGTCGTTCAACATTAAACCTTCTTCATTTAAGCTTATTATCGGAAAAGTTTTTAGTTCTTTAATCGTTATTTCTTTGGTTTGATACCCCATGTATGAGATACGTAGTGTATCTGTTCCCCTATATTTAGAGGTGTTAATAGAGAAGTAACCTTCCTCATTACTAATTAAACCTTTTTTTTTGTCTAACAGGTAAACATTTGCGTAGGGCAAAGGCGTTTGATTTTTCGCGTCTAATATTAAGGTCTTTAATATTTCATTGTGAGCTTTCCCTTGAGAATTTTCAATTCCTGTTGAATCCTGAAAGCTTTGTGAATATACATTGGTGATGAATAGTACTGATACAAGTACTGATAAAACAGGCCCTTTCTTTAATTTTTCCATTTCTACTAATTTAATTTTCTTAAAGGGAGGTAGTTATAGACTAAAGAGTTTTAGATCTAATAAATGATTGTGAGCTGATTTGAATTTGTGAAGGACTCAACTTTATTGTTAAATTATTTTTATTTTAAAATTATATAAATCTAATATAAGGAATTATTCGTGGGTATTTAAGATCACATTGACTAAATCCAAAAATTAGGATAGGTTTAAAGGAAAAGAAGCTCTACGATGATTAGGATTCCAAAGAGCACGGAAGCAATCCCGTTATTGGTAAAGAACGCCAGATTGACTTTTGATAGATCATCGGGTTTTACCAGTCGATGCTGATTGAGTAAAAGAGCGATAAAGAGTGCGGATGCGATCCAAAATACTATTGATTCCGTAAAATAGTCCCACCCAATAAAGATAATCAGTCCGGCAGTAATGAAGTGAAGTACTCGAGATAAGAGCAAGGCCTTCTTTTTTCCTAAGAGTACTGGAATGGAGTGCAACTTATATTCTTTGTCGAAACTCTCGTCTTGCAGCGCGTAGATGATGTCGAAACCACTTACCCAAAAGAGCACTACCATTGAAAAGAGTAGGGGTAGCAGGTCAAATTCAGCGGTAACGGCCAGATAAGCACCAATAGGTGATAAGGAGAGGCCTAAGCCCAGAACCAAGTGGCAGAGTGCTGTAAATCGCTTGGTGTAACTGTAACCTAAAATCACCAAGAGAGCGATGGGAGAAAGCATAAAACAAAGCGTATTGAGCAGATAAGACGCTCCCATAAAAAACAAGGAGTTGATTGCGACAAACAGCAAGGCCGATTTGGCTTTGATGCTTCCGTTGGGGATTTCTCGAACTGAAGCGGTTCGGGGATTGGCCGTATCGACATCTTTATCGATGTATCTGTTAAAAGCCATGGCAGCACTACGCGCAAAAACCATACACAAGATTACACCCAGTAGTTTTAGCCAACTGAAAGCATACGTTTCTTGGCTGATGGCCAAACAGAACCCGATCAGAGCAAAGGGGAGTGCGAAAATCGTGTGACTGAATTTAATCAGCGAAAGGTAGTTTTTTAGCATGCTTTTTCTTTGATGCAAAAATACAAAATCGAATTGACGGAGATTTCTTATCTTGTTATAAAATGAACAAAATGCAAGCATCATACTTGAAGAGGTTTAATCGTTCCTCTATGTTTAGGCTGTTTTTACTAACTAAACTGCCTATTGCATGGTTGTCGGGCCTTAGGGTGAAATCGATTTCTGCTGAGAAGGCAGAGGTTTCTATTCGCTATGGTTTTTGGAATAAGAATCCATTTAAATCCATGTATTTTGCTTGTCAGGCCATGGCTGGAGAAATGGCAACGGGTCTTTTGGCTTTGGGCTATGTAGATGCACAGCCTGTAAAAATCTCTCTTTTGGTTAAGGAGTTCAACTCAACGTTTAAGAAAAAGGCCGTCGGGAATATAGCGTTTGTCTGTGAGGAGGGTCTCAAAGTAAAGGACGCTGTCGAGAAGGCCGCTGCAGGTGATGAGCCTGTGTTGTGCGTAATGAATTCAAATGGTTATGACGAACAAGGAGATTGTGTGTCTTCGTTCCAAATCACCTGGACATTCAAGCGAAAACCTATACGGTCATAAATAAAAAAAGGCTGTTGGTACAGCCTTTTTTTATGGATTACAATCAGTTTTTCACCAAGCTTCGCACCATTTTCTGGGTATCTGTTTCAATTGAAACGTGGTAAATCCCCGGTTTGAGTTTTTCTATGTTCATATGGGTTTCAGCGTTTTTTATTTTCTTAGTAGCAACTTCTTCTCCCAATACATTAATGATTTTAACCCAAGCAGTTCTGTCATTACTATTCAGGCGAATGTTAATACCTTGTCTTGTGGGGTTAGGGTACATTTGAAAATCATTCGAAGAGTTCTTGACTTCTTCCGTGGATAAATTAAATACAGTTACCGGTATTTTGAGGTGTACAATTTCATTTTTCGTAACGGGATCTTTATCACCAGTAATATTTAAGCCCGGTAAGTGATCTCTTTGATAGGTAAGATGTATAAAGTCATCAATAAGATTACCGATACATGCAAATACGCCCTCTTGTAGCGGGTCTCCTGTAATCGGATTTGTGATTTCTGCCATTAAGTCTATGGGCTTTGACCAAGTATTCCCATTGTCTTCAGATTTGATGAGATAGGGGTGTCGATAGTGTTGTAAATATTTTTCATTGCTGCTGTTCCCCGCTTCAATTTGATCGGCATATAGGCTTTCTACAATTCCTGAGTAGCTCAGGTAAAGGTCCCCATTTTCAGCAAAGGCACTGTTGGGGTAGCTCGTTAGAGATCGACTGCCATAATCAGATATTTGTTCTTTACTTTCTACATTTAGAATGTTGTCTTGATTTAAGTCTATGGTGCCTGTAATTGTTGACATGCTCAAATTTTTCTCATTCCAATACATGATTCCGTCAGTAAGCGGATAATATTCCCAATTATTATCATTGAGGGCTTTGTTTGAGTATTTCATGAGTCCAAAGAATACATGCGCATTGTTGTTAGCATCCAATGAAATACTGAATGAGCCGTCGGTGTTATCGATGGTGCCATTTGAAGATGAATGTGTTGTTTCATTAACGATTACGTCGTCATTAAATTTGGTAATGGGATGGTCTCGAATGATTGTCTTGGTCCACGTAGTTCCGTTGTCGGTTGATTTCATGAGTACGATGTCTGTCCATTTATCTCCAAGTACGAAAGCAACGGTTTCACCTCTGACATCCATAGCATATGCATCAGCGTCTATTCCAGTGAAAAATTCTCTTCCGGTGCCCGGTAATATCGAGTCTACAATATCCCAAGTTCCTCCTCCATCTAGAGATCGGTTGTACGCTATTAAATTGCTGTCCACTCCATTGTTGTAAGTATGCGCTATTGCATGAATGGTTTTACCATCTGGGCCTCCCACTTTCAGCCTAGGCCACATCTGTTTCACTGAGCTGCTTTGCCCTTCTTTGGATACTGATTTGGACTCGGTCCATCGGTCGGTTGTTAAATCGATTTTGGAAGTCCATGTGATTTTTTCGTTTTTGTTTGAATGTGCACTAATGATGGGTAAGTTGTTTAATTCTGCTATTGAAGGCCAACCCGTTTTTTCGGATTCAATTCTATTCAACGGAATCGTTTGCCAAGAGGAACCGTCGAAATAATTGTAGCCTGTTCCACGGTTGGGAAACTCTGCATCACGATCGTTACTGGGGTTCATTGTCCAAACGTTAGAAATGCTTTTGTCGTTATGAATTAACAATCTGTTTTGTATGGAATTGTTGGTTTGAAGGTCGTAATAGGTGTGGCCAATGATTTCCTCCACAATACCATTTGCGTATTCGGTTTTTTGATTTGAAATAGGGCCATAATTCTCCTCAGCGTAAAGAAGGTTTGGATGACTCGATTTGTCGGTAATTTTTTGTGAAATTACTTTTGTATGACTTTGGAGGTGGTTTGGGATTTGAATTCTATTTTGCGCCTGCATAGTCAGCGTAAGAACTCCACTAATTGTAACAATAAGGATGGTTTTTTTCATTTGTTGTTTGTTATTTGTAGTTATAAATTTTATGAGTTACACATACATTTTTGCTTCACACACCTTGTGAAAAGACCCTGAAGACTCTTTCCTTCGGCAAGAGCTACTGGGTGAAATAAATTTTCAAATGTTTTAATCTATAAGGGAAGGGAGTTGTTCAGTAGATGGACTTTTTTAATCCATAAGTCATTATACGCAAATATATAGATTTATGACTGTATTAGCCAAGTGTCATTTGTACATTTTAGTCTTTAGGTGGATTGTATGAGTTTTAGTATGTTTATGTTCAATTTGAAAGACGACATTCTTGATTCGTATTCTTAAAAATTTTAAAAACAAAGAGGGGACCTATGTGTTTGCCTCGTCACTTTTCACTAAGATTTGTAGTTTTCTAACTTCATTAATCTTGATTCGTGTCTTGAGTCCTGAGAATTTCGGAGTCTTGTCTTATGTGCTTTCAGCGCTAGCTTTTTTCATCCCCTTTTCTGGGGGAGGTATGCAGTATTCCTATCTGCGTTTTGCACCTATGCTTTCGGACGATCGAGAAAGAAACGAATTGTTTAAGTACAGCATAAAACGTGGATTGTTACTTACAGTATTCAGTGCTGTAGTTTTGTTTGTCTTGGTGCCTTGGTTAAACAAACCTGTGGGAGATGCTTCTGTATTGTTTTATTGTGCGCTTGTTTATTTGTTCAGTTTCTTTTTGATTGAACTTGTTAAAACAAAATACCGAGTGGCCTTTCAAAATAAGAAATACGCGGGTTTTGATGCTAAATTATCGGTGATCGTGCTCCTTTTGGGTTGCGGTTTGGCCTATTTGTATGGTTCTTTAGCTTACCTTATGGTACTTGCTTGCGTTCCTTTATTTTTGGCGCTGCCTGAACTTACGTTTGCTAGGAAGTCAAGCGTCAATATTCCTAAGAACTACCATTCTTATGGGCTTTGGGTAGGTTTGGGCGCTGTTGCCTCTCAGCTTATGTATTCTTTAGATGTGTTTTTGGTAGGGCAATTGATTCAAGATTCTCAACAGGTGGCGCTCTATCGATCGGCAAGTATCATTCCCTTGGCCTTATTTTTTATTCCTAATTCGTACATCACGACACATTATGCTGATATAGCAAAACACAGTACTGACAAGAACTATCTGATTCAATTTGCAAAAGATTATTGTAAGTTTTTCTCGCTTATAGCGGTATTACTAGGATTGCTTCTTTATCTGATGTCTGATTTTATTGTGGTTCAATTTTTTGGAGAGGCCTATGCCGATGCCGTACCCTTGTTTCAAATTTTAGTATTCGGAATGGTGGGGGCTTTTGTACTTAGGATTCCTTTTGGCAATATGTTGGCGTCTGTAGGTAAATCCATTTGGAATGCTTTCGTGGCTTTTGCAATACTCGTTTTAAATGGAGTTTTGAATTACTATGCCCTAGATGCCTGGGGTCTTATAGGTGCAGCTATCGTAACAAGTGGATTGCTATGGGTTTCAGGCCTTATCTCCTTGATTTTATTTTCCCGTTATCTCAAAAGCCTCCATTAAGTATATTTAGGTATTCTCTGTGTATTTTTCATCGATGAGTTCATTGCTAAATCCTTCTGCTATGTGTTTTAGTTTTTCGGGTTCATAGGTTGTGTAATTCTCAATTAGAGATTTCATAGCTTATGTAAGCTTCTTTGTATTGTCAGGTTCTATGAGGTTACCTGTATTTTTTGTTAAGAAACTTTCAAGGCCTTCACATTGTATCGATATTTTCGGAATTCCACACAATATGTTTCCTCACAAAAATCCCCAACAAAGGTTCATCTTTATTGGGATACCACTTAGCCAGATG
>JAQWKY010000120.1 GCA_029247585.1 Flavobacteriales bacterium
TGCAATAATCCCCAAAATTACAAGCCCTAATAAGGTCAATAGAGAAGAGTGTAACTGCATTCCTTCGAATACTTCCATAGCATTGTTCTTTACTAAGAAAGCAGAAACAGGTACCATTAAGATGGCTACGATATAAAAGAAATGATCTGTGCGCAAACCATACATTCTCTTTTCAATATATTCCACAGGTTGATTTCCATTGTCACCAAAAACACCATTATTCATACCTTTCATAAATACCAATAGCCCTGCAAGCATCCCAAATCCGGCAGCGCCAAATCCGTAGTGCCAACCAAATTCATAGCCTAACCATCCACAAACCAAGGGTGCTAAGAAAGCTCCGGCATTGATACCCATATAAAAAATGGTAAAGCCCGAATCTCTTCGGTTGTCACCTTCGGGATACAGGCGTCCTACCATGGTAGAGATGTTGGGTTTGAAAAACCCATTTCCTACGATTAGTAGTGCAAGAGCGGCATAAAAAAAGAAATTGTTAATGGTGATGGCTTCAAATCCAAGCATACCTTTGTCAAAGTAGAAAGCCATGAAAAAATGACCTAAAGCCATGAGTATACCTCCGAGCATGATGGATTTTTTAAATCCAATAAATCGATCTGCAATCATTCCTCCCAAAACCGGAGTTGCGTATACTAAGGATCCATATGCTGCAAAAATACCGAACGAAACTTCCTCTCTGTAGGCTTCATCAGTCATCCAAGAGAAAAACTCTTTAACCATGTATAAGGTAAGGAGTGCTCGCATTCCGTAGTAGGAGAATCGCTCCCATAATTCCGCAAAAAATAAATAAAACAGCCCTTTTGGATGTCCTAAGATTTGAGATTCTTGTTTCATGATTGTTCTTTTAGAATAAATGAATTGAATAAATTAACAAAAAATATTTTTTAAAGTTTCTCTTTTATATAATTGGTCATTTTAGTAAACAAGTGAAGGCGAGTATTGCCTCCGTAAATACCGTGATTTCTATTGGGGTAAATAAATAAATCGAATTGTTTGTTGGCATTTATAAGTGCGTTACTCATCTCCATGGTGTTTTGGTAATGCACGTTGTCGTCTGCTGAACCGTGAATTAATAAGTAGTTACCCTTCAGTTTTTCGACGTGGTTAATTGGAGAGTTGTCGTCGTATCCCGAAGCGTTTTCTTGTGGGGTACGCATGTAACGTTCGGTGTAAATGGAATCGTAATAACGCCAGTTGGTTACCGGAGCAACAGCGATTGCCATTTTAAAGCTTTCAGAGCCTTTTAAAAGGCATAATGATGACATGTAGCCTCCATAACTCCAACCGAAGATTCCAATTCTTTCCTTGTTGATGTATGGTAGTTTACTCAGATATTTACTGGCCTCAATTTGGTCTTGTGTTTCTAGTTTTCCAAGTTGTAGATAGGTCGATTTTTTGAATTTCGCCCCTCGAGCACCCGTACCTCGATTATCCACACAGGCAACTATATAGTCGAGTTGTGTAAGCATTTGAAACCACATGTAATTAGAACCTCCCCAAGCGTCAGTAACTTTTTGTGAGCCTGGGCCACCATATACATACATAAATAATGGGTATTCCTTATTAGCATCGAAGTTATAAGGTTTCATAATCCAACCGTTTAGCTTGACTCCGTCGCTAGTTTTGAAATTGAAAAATTCTTTTTGGCTTAAGCTGTAACCTGATAGGTTTCTCTTTAACTGAGCATTGTCTTTGAGCGTTCTAATTTCATCTCCTTTTGTATTGAATAAGCTGAAATAGTAGGGCGTATTTGCGCTAGAGTGTCGATTGATGAAATATTTGTAGTTGGTACTGAAAGTGGCTGAGTTTGTACCCGACTTAGGATTTAAGGTTCTTTTGTTTTTGCCATTCAATTGAACGGAATAGACGTCTCTGTGAAGAGGGCTTCGCTCAGCGGATGCGAAGTAAACGGTGTTAGTGCTTTCGTCAACGCCATAGAAATCAGTCACATCGTAGTCTCCTTTGGTTATTTTGCGTAGCTGTTTTCCTTTCAGGTTGTAGAGGTAGATGTGGTTGTAACCCGATTTCTCACTCGTCCAAATGAAGTGTTTCCCATTTTTTAAGAACGTAAGATTGTCGCTAACATCTAGGTAGGCTTCATCGGTTTCAGTGAATATCGTTTTTGAAGAACCGTCGTTTGCGTTTACAAAAATCAGGTCTAATTTATTTTGATGACGGTTCATTCTTTGTAAGGAAAGTACATCTTCGTCTTTGGTCCATTTAATACGTGGAATGTAAAATTCTGATTCTGTTTCTAGGTCGGCCTTAATCGATGTTCTCGATATTAAATCGTATATATAAATACTAACGGTGGCGTTTTTTTCTCCAGCTTTAGGATATTTAAAACGATTTTGGTTTGGATATAATTCTTGGAACACATCCATGCTAAATTCAGCTACTGATTCCTCATTAAATTTGTAGTAGGCGATTTTAGTACCTGTAGGGTTCCATTGGTAGGCTTGGTCAAAACCGAATTCTTCTTCATAAACCCAATCAGTAGCGCCGTTAATGATTTTATTTATTTCACCGTCTTCGGTAATTGCCTTCTCGGATTGATCTATCAGATCTTTTATATAGAGGTTGTTTTGACGGACGAAAGCCACTTTGCTAGCATCAGGAGAAAATTGAGCCAAACGCTGTTTTCCATCCGACAGAACTTGTGTTGTTTCTGAAACTCGGTCAAAGATGAAGTATTTTGACTGTGTAGAATGACGATAGATGGGCTCAGTTTCTGTAGCTAACAAAATTTTTTGCTCATCAGAACTGAAGTCGTAGGTGTTGAAGGATATTACGTCTAAACTTTTAGAAGTTAGGATGGTGGAAATGGAATCTCCGGATTCGTAGGCATATTTCGTGATGTAAACCTCATCTTCACCATAGTTAAGTGACGTATAGTGAACTCCATCATTCATTGAATTGATTCCCCACACCCATTCTGGAGAGAAGGTTCGGTTTACCCAAATATCTTCGAGAAGAATTTTTTTGTTTTGAGCAACCACCACCACAGATACGTTGAGTGCTAAAATGACGCTGAAAATAGATTTAATTTTCATATGAAATCTGTTCTAAACGCTGTTTTATTTGGCACCCCATTACCTTGATGTTTTTATTTTCGAGTTCTTATTGATGGATTATTAATCTCTGTTTCCCAAGAACATCATCACATAGTATGCCAAATAGGTAATGGCTGCGATGGCGCTTACTAAATAAGTTCTAGCTGCCCATTTTAGGGCGTCATTAGCACCTTCAAGTTCATGCTGTTGAGCTATTCCGGCATGCTCTAGCCAAACAACGGCTCTGTGAGAAGCGTCATATTCAACAGGTAATGTGATGACACTAAAAATGGTAATCATGGCTTGGAAGAATATGACCGCAATAATGACCATTTCCATGGAGAATAGATGTAAAACTCCCATGCCAAATAACCCGGCTAGGAAAATGAAGTTTAGCATTTTGGAGCTGACCGATACCACAGGTACCATTTGAGAGCGCATCTCGAGCCATTTGTAGGCAGTAGCGTGCTGAACGGCGTGACCGCATTCATGTGCTGCAATTGCTGCAGCAGATATGTTTCTTCCTGAGTAGACTTCAGGGCTTAAATTTATTGTAAGATCCTTAGGGTTGTAGTGGTCGGTTAATTTACCAGGTGTATTAATTACGCGCACTTTGGTGATGCCGTGGTCGGCAAGCATTTTTTCGGCGACTTCTTTTCCAGATAAGCCCGATGATAGGGGCGTTGCACTGTATTTTTTAAATTTTGATTTGAGTTTAGATTGTACGGCCCAGCCAACAATCATAAAGGCAATGAATAGAATTATCATAATCAATGTTAGTTTTTACAAATGTAAGGATTGCGATTAAAATGAAAACGATAGTTTTGTAAAACTATTATTTGTTTATATGATTTTCAAACGGGTTATCAGTAGTTTTACTGACCATAAATTACCTTCTATTAAGTTGTAGCCGATTATGAATAAAGAAAGACCTCTGATACTTGTGGTAAACGACGATGGCTTTACCGCACCAGGGATACGAACATTGATTCGCCTTATGAAGACCTTAGGAGAGGTTATAGTGGTTGCTCCTGATAGCCCACAGTCAGGTATGGGACATGCCATAACCTTGAATTCCATGCTTCATGCAGAAAGAGTTCATGTGAATCAGGGAGAGCTGATAGAGTACACATGTTCAGGTACTCCTGTTGATTGCGTAAAACTCGCTATGAATAAGTTAGTTCCTCGGAAACCTGATTTGTGTGTGTCGGGGATCAATCATGGTTCCAACGCATCCATCAATGTGTTGTACTCAGGAACCATGGCTGCTGCTTTAGAAGGAGCTATTGAAGGGATTCCTTCTATTGGTTTTTCTTTGCTCGACTATTCACCCGATGCCGATTTTTCTCAAAGCGAAGATTATGTACTTAAAATTGCAGAGCAAGTTTTGGCAAATCCGATGCCTAAGGGTACATGTTTAAACGTAAACATACCCAAGGTGAAAAAAGAAGACCTTAAAGGGGTTCGAGTTTGTCGGCAAGCCAATGGTAATTGGGATGAGGAGTTCGATGAGCGTGTGAATCCCTTAGGTAAAACGTATTATTGGTTAACGGGAAAGTTTGTGAATTACGACCAGGGAACAGATACGGATATTTGGGCTTTAGACAACAACTATATATCGGTGGTTCCTGTTATGTTTGATGTGACAGCTCACAGGGCTATCCAAGAATTAAAATCCCTAAATTATGGATAAGTTAAAAGATCACATGTTGTTGGGTGTTTTAATAGGAGCCGTGGTTCCCGTTGCAGCCTACTTCCTTTTGTCAGCAATTTTAAACTTAGTTTCTGAGGAGAATCCGTTGAGAGAATCTACCATGCAGGTAATTGCCCTTTTTGTTAATTTTCCATTATTCAGATTAATACTTGTAAAGTATAAAAAAGATCGTTTGGGTAGGGGTATGTTGCTGAGTACTTTTTCGTTTGCGATATGGTATATAGTTTCTCATGAAATGCTTGTTTTTTAAATGCGGATAAATTGGAGTTCAAATAGTGAGATAGAAGAAGCTTTTGATTCTTCTAGGGCTGTTCAAATTGAGAATACCGTTGAGGTGTCTGGAACTACTGCTTATGAAAATGGTAAGGTTGTGGGAGTTGGAGATGTGACCTTACAGACGGAGTATGCCATTAAAAAAATTGAACATATACTGGTAGAGGCAGGCCTTAGTTTGACTGATGTTGTAAGAACCCGAATTTTTATTACTGATATTTCTCTATGGAAAGAAGTAGCTAAAGTGCACTCGTATTTATTTGAAGATATTTCTCCAGCCTCTTCCATTGTAGAGGTTTCGAAATTATTATATCCTGACCTCCTAGTTGAAATTGAAGCAACAGCCATTAAAGAAAAATCATGAAGTATTACATCATTTCTGGAGAAGCCTCAGGAGATTTACACGCTTCTAATTTGATGCGTCATCTCAAAGAAGTAGATGCGCAAATGGATGTGCGTGCTTGGGGTGGAGAATTGATGCAAGCTCAAGGAGCTACATTGGTAAAGCATTATAAAGATTTGGCTTTCATGGGTTTTTTGGAGGTGCTGATGAATTTAAGGGTGATTCTTAGCAATATTCGATTTTGTAAAAAGGACATTCTGCAATATCAACCCGATGCCTTGATCCTCGTCGATTATCCAGGTTTCAACATGCGTATTGCTAGGTTTGCGAAAAAACACAATATCCCCGTTTATTATTACATCTCTCCGCAAGTTTGGGCTTGGAAAAAGAATCGAGTCTATGACATCAAAAAGTACGTAACAAAGTTGTATACCATCCTTCCTTTTGAGAAGGCTTTTTATGCGAAGTACAATTACGAAGTGGAGTATTTAGGCCATCCTCTTTTAGATGCGGTATCCAATTACAGATCCAGTCGTCAGGAGAATGAGTTCCAATGGAAGAGGTCGGGGAGACCTTTGGTTGCCTTGTTGCCAGGAAGTCGAGTTCAAGAACTGAATAAAATGCTGCCGAAAATGCTAGCCGTTGAAAAACATTTTCCAGAATGTGACTTTGTTATAGCTGGAGTGGAGTCTTTAGGCAAGCCTTTTTATCAGAGTCTTTTGAAAGATTCTAAGATTAAAGTTGTTTTCAATCAAACCTATCCTCTTTTTGAAGAGGCTGATGCTGCTTTGGTGAGTTCCGGAACGGCCACCTTAGAGACGGCACTTTTTAATGTTCCACAGGTCGTTTGTTATCAGGCCAGTTGGTTGTCTTTTGCCATTGCAAAGGTTTTGGTTGACATCAAGTACATTTCTTTGGTCAATCTAATTAGTGATCAAGAGGTTGTAAAAGAATTGCTGCAAGATGATTTAACAGTTTCTAATATGGTTCTGGAGTTAAAGAGGTTGTTGTCTGAGGAAGGCGCCATAGATATGAAAAATCAGTACGAAGCTTTACGTATCTCCCTAGGGGGTGAAGGTGCATCAAAGCGCATCGCTAAATCTATCGGGAGCTGTGTCATGGAAGGAGTGGTTTAAATGCAATAGTTTCGCTCAATATTTTTGAAGGATTCCGATTCTTTTTTTTAAGAAAAGTCAGGAAAGTATAGGTGAAATCAGTTTTAATCTGAACAATACGCATCCAATCCCAGTGAAAAAACAAAGATTACATCCTTTTGGTTTGTGTACTAACAGAAATGTTTTAAATTTGCAGCCTTATAAAAAGTATAGAAATGGCAAAGAAAGGTAATAGAGTTCAGGTAATCTTGGAATGTACAGAGCACAGAAAATCTGGTCAGCCAGGTGCTTCTCGTTACATTACTACGAAGAACAAGAAGAATACTCCAGATCGTATGGAGTTGAAGAAATACAACCCCGTTTTGAAAAAAATGACGGTTCACCGTGAAATTAAATAAGTAGAGTTATGGCTAAGAAAGTAGTTGCATCCTTACAGAAAAGAGGTGCTAAAGATATTACAAAGGCGATTAAAATGGTGAAGTCAGAAAAAACCGGATCTTACATATTCCGTGAGGAAGTTGTAAATAAGGATAAGGTTAAAGATTTCTTCGCGAAAAAATAAATCACTTTTTAACGTGAACAAAAGCTTCTTTCTATCTTTGAGAGAAGCTTTTTTTATACCTACAAACTGATACTATGGGAATCCTGAGTTTTTTCTCTAAAGAGAAGAAGGAAAAATTGGATAAAGGACTTGAAAAAACAAAAGACAGTGTTTTTTCAAAGTTGGCACGTGTTGTTGTAGGGAAATCAAAAGTTGATGATGAGGTTTTAGATCATCTCGAAGAGGTGTTAATTACCTCAGATGTAGGTGTGCAGACTACGGTAAAGATTATTGAACGAATCGAAGACCGAGTTGCTAAAGATAAATTTCTAGGTACCTCTGAACTCAATAAAATACTACGAGAAGAAATTTCTGAACTTCTCGCTGAAAATCATTCGGAAGATCTTTCTGATTTTTCTATTCCAGTTGCTCAAAAGCCCTATGTGATTATGGTTGTTGGTGTTAATGGTGTTGGAAAAACAACTACAATAGGTAAACTAGCGTATCAACTTAAGAAGAAAGGGCTCAAAGTAGTATTGGGGGCGGCTGATACTTTTCGAGCGGCAGCTATTGAGCAGTTAGAAGTTTGGTCTGATCGAGCAGACGTTTCTATCGTAAAGCAAAAAATGGGTTCGGATCCTGCTTCTGTTGCATTTGATACCCTGCAATCTGCTCAAAAACAAAATGCAGATGTCGTTATTGTGGATACTGCAGGAAGATTGCATAACAAAGTCAATTTGATGAGTGAATTGACTAAAGTTCGTAAAGTGATGCAGAAAATTGTTCCGGAGGCACCTCATGAGGTCTTGTTGGTTTTAGACGCCTCAACCGGGCAAAATGCAATTGAACAAGCTAGGCAATTTACAAAGGCTACCGAAGTGAGTGCCCTAGCCCTAACAAAGCTAGATGGAACTGCCAAAGGAGGCGTTGTTATCGGCGTTTCAGATCAATTTAAAATTCCGGTTAAATATATTGGTGTAGGCGAAGGAATAGAAGATTTACAGGTTTTCAATAAAGTAGAGTTTGTAGACTCTCTTTTTAATTAAGGAGACAGAAAACAGGCTTCTTCAAACTGAATTTATGCGTACAAAGTCACACAAAAAGAATAAGATTAATGTGGTCACCTTGGGGTGTTCCAAGAACGTATACGATTCTGAGGTGCTGATGGGTCAGTTGAAGGCCAATGACATGCACGTAGAACATGAGTCCACATCTCAAGAAAATGATATTGTGGTGATTAACACTTGTGGGTTTATCGATAACGCAAAAGAAGAATCCGTTAATACAATTCTGGAATATGTTAAGCGCAAAGAAGAAGGGACTGTTGAGAAAGTTTTTGTCACAGGATGTCTTTCAGAGCGTTATAAGCCTGATTTAGAGCGGGAAATTCCTGACGTTGATCAATACTTTGGAACTACGGAATTGCCGAAATTATTGAAAGCGCTTGGAGCAGATTACAAACATGAGCTGATTGGTGAGCGTTTAACAACCACGCCTAAGCACTATGCTTATTTAAAAATTGCAGAGGGTTGTGACCGACCTTGTTCATTTTGTGCCATTCCTTTGATGCGCGGAAAGCATGTTTCAAAAACCATTGAAGATTTGGTGATAGAAGCTGAAAAACTCGCCAAAAACGGAGTTAAGGAGTTAATTCTCATTGCTCAAGATTTAACGTATTATGGCTTAGATATCTATAAGAAACGTCGTTTGGCAGATTTGCTTTTGGCTTTGAAAGAGGTAGATGGTGTCGAGTGGATTCGTTTGCATTATGCATTTCCTACGGGATTCCCTCAAGACGTGCTGGATGTTATACGAGAAGAAGATAAGGTGTGTAATTACATAGACATTCCTTTACAGCATATTTCCGATAATATCTTGAAATCCATGAAGCGGGGAACAACTTTTGAAAAAACGAATTCGCTTTTGAGAGATTTTCGAGAAAAAGTTCCGGGTATGGCGATACGCACATCACTTATTGTAGGATATCCTGGTGAAACGGAAGAAGATTTTGAGATATTGAAGAATTGGGTGCGAGACACTAAGTTTGATCGTTTGGGGGTGTTTACTTACTCTCACGAAGAAAATACCTCAGCTCATGATTTAGAAGATGACGTTCCTGCTGAAGTAAAATCTGCTAGAGCAGAAGAAATTATGGCCATTCAACAAGAAGTTTCAATGCGTCTTAATGGAGAGAAGGTAGGAAAAGAATTCAATGTTCTTATTGACCGAAAAGAAGGAAACTTTTTTATTGGTAGAACTGAATACGATTCTCCCGATGTAGATAATGAGGTTCTTATTGATGCGACTCAGCATTTTGTAAGACAGGGTGACTTTGTTAAAGTCAAAGTCTTTGAGGCTAGTGATTATGATTTGTATGCAGAGCCTGTAGTATGAGAGTAGAGAAGGTGTCATATGAACAAACGAATTTTTTTTCAAAATTCATCCTTGATTATTTGTCCGGTGATCGAAGCTTAACTCCTTTTTACCACAGAAGTCCACAACTTTCGAGTTTCAAAGCTCAACTAGAAGAAAAGCAAAAACAAAATGTAAACAGAAGGGTTCTCGTTGAAGCGCTTAATGAGCAATATGCTTCAGTGAAAACTACCGATTTGGTGACTCGTAATATTCAATCACTTCAAAAGGAAAACACCTTTACAGTTACTACCGGTCATCAATTGTGTTTGTTTACGGGCCCTCTTTATTTCATTTATAAAATCATCACGACCATCAATTTGTCGGAACAATTGAAATTGGAGCACCCTAACTATAATTTTGTACCCATTTATTGGATGGCCTCTGAAGATCATGATTTTGAGGAAATTAATCACGTTAATCTTTTTGGAAGTAAGTTGGCTTGGGAGCAACCACAGCAGGGAGCTGTTGGAGTTATGCCTACCGATTCTTTGAGATCTGTTTTAGATGAATTGAGAGAGGTTTTGGGGACTTCCGAAGAAGCGGAAGCTTTGTATTCTATATTTTCTGATAGTTACATGGGCAATCCGGATTTAACGAGTGCGACACGTTGCATGGTCAATTCGCTTTTTTCAAAATTTGGTCTTGTTGTTTTGGATGCTGGGACCATCAATTTGAAGAAAGAAGCAGTGTCATTAATCAAACAAGACGTACTAGAACAGAGTAATTATCCTCTCATTCAGAAAGTAAATAAAGACCTAGGTAGAGCTCAAGCTTTTGTACGTCCTATCAACTTCTTTTATTTACAAGAAGGGTCAAGAAATAGGATTGAGCAAGAAGGTGCTAATTTTTTGGTGTTAAATTCTGACCTGCGTTTTACCAAAGAAGAGCTGGAGCTAGAAATTGAAACTTATCCAGAACGCTTTAGCCCAAATGTTCTTTTACGACCTCTTTTTAAGGAATTACTCTTGCCTAATTTAGCGATGATAGGAGGAGGTGCAGAAGTGAATTACTGGATGCAGCTCAAGTCTACTTTTGCAGCGAATAAAATTACATACCCTATTTTACTTCTTCGCAATTCAGCCCTTGTAGTGAATAATGCTCAGAGGCAAAAAATTCAGAAAACAGGTTTCACAACCATGGACTTCTTTTTAAATGAGGAGGAGTTGCATAAGCGTTTTATTGATCTCAACAAAGAAGGTGATATTGGTGTTGAAAGTGAAAAAAATCAGATTGAATTGATTTTTGATTCTTTAGCCAAAAGGATTAAAGACTCGAGTTTGCAAGCTAGTATTTTTGCTGAGAAGAAGAAGCAGTTGAAATCGCTGAGTAAAATGGAGCAAAAGTTGCGAAAATCTGAAAAGCTCAAGCACCAAAATTCCCTCATTCAAATATCGAAAGTAAAAGCAAAACTGTTTCCAAATAACACATTGCAGGAGCGTTATGATAACATTATTCCGATGTATCTCAACTACGGATCATCATTCATTGATGAACTTAAAGATGTGTTTGACCCCTTCGATCAAAGGTTTACGTTATTCATTGATGATTAACCCCTTGTTAATTAGTCTTTTGGTTGCTCAGAAGCTCTAAGTTCCAAGCTTTTTTGTTTCGTAGCCACTTGCATTTAATTTTGTAAATTTGAGCACTTTTAACTTTAAACATTAGTATAGCATGCAACTGTACAATAAACTAAGTGCGAAAGAAAGATCTGCTTTAATTGATGAAGCAGGTAAAGATCGCCTGACCATTTCTTTTTACCAATATGCGAATATTGGAAATCCACAAGTTTTTAGAGATACCCTATTTTTGAACTGGGATGCCCTTGATGTTTTAGGGCGTATTTACGTTGCTTATGAGGGGATTAACGCTCAGTTGTCTCTTCCTGCAGATAATTTTATCCGTTTCAAAGAACATCTAGATAGTATTACCTTTTTAGAGGGTGTTCGCTTAAATATCGCTCGAGAACAAGACAATAAATCGTTCTTAAAACTCAAGATTAAGGTGAGGAAGAAGATTGTTGCTGACGGTTTGGATGACGCTTCATTTGATGCCACTGATATTGGGGTTCACCTCAAGGCAGGTCGGTTTAATAAAATGATCGATGAATCAAATACCGTTCTAATTGACATGCGAAATCATTATGAAACGGAAATAGGGCATTTTAAAAATGCTATCACTCCCGATGTAGACACTTTTAGAGAATCCTTGCCGATTATTGAGGAAGATTTAAAAGAGCATAAGGAGGATAAAAATTTGGTTATGTATTGTACGGGTGGTATTCGTTGTGAGAAGGCGAGTGCGTATTTTAAACACAAAGGTTTCAAAAACGTTTACCAACTTGAGGGAGGGATTATTGAATATGCTCGGCAAGTGGAATCGGAAGATTTGGAAAATAAATTCAGAGGTAAAAATTTTGTTTTTGATGAGCGAAGGGGAGAGCGTATTTCAGATGAAGTAATCTCCAGTTGTCATCAATGTGGAGCCTCTTGTGATATCCATTCGAATTGTGCAAACGTGGCTTGTAACTTACTCTTTATACAATGTGAATCCTGCAAGGAGCAAACAGATAATTGTTGCTCATCAGAATGTAAAGAGATTGTTGCCTTGCCTTTTGAAGAACAGAAATCCCTCCGGAAAGGTAATCCAGAAAGCAATAAAATATTTAATAAAGGTAGATCCAATAATTTAATTTTCAAGAAATAATTCGCCTGGTTAAAGCATCTCGTCTCGAAAAACATCTTTTTTTAATCTAAAAACAGAAGAACAAAATCGATTGGTTTTGAATTAAGCTATAAAAACTTGATTTTGAACGGTATGGTTGTTTTTAGATTATGTAGGAGGTCTTGTTGTGTTTTTTGTCGATAATTCTTAATTTGTCATCAGATACAAAACTCTAAACCTGTGGATTTAGCGAAACAATTAAAAGGTAGATTGCCCTATCCGTTTGAGACGATTGCAGTAGCTGTTGCGACTTCGCCCAGATACAAGGCTGTTATCAGAGAAGCAGCACGTATCGCATTATTGCATAGATCTAAATTGATATTAATTTGCATTGGTTCCATTGACGAACAGCAAAAACAAAAAATAGATACTTGTGTAAAAGACTGCCATGTTAGAGATGGGTCATACACCATCATCAGTCAAGAGGGACCCGTTGTTGAGACCCTCTTAAAAATTTGTAAAAATAATACGGTTGATTTATTGGTTTTAGGAGCTTTAGGTAAAGAATCTGTGATTAAACAATATGTAGGATCCGTTGCCAGAAAGATTTCTCGAAATGCGAAATGTTCCGTTTTGTTGATGCCTCAACCGAGTGATAAACCACAGAAGTTTAAAAAAATTGCTGTTTCTGCAATAGATTTACCAAAGACTCCACTCACATTGACAACTGCCGTGTATATTGCTAATCTAGAGGATTCTGAGACCCTACATGTGGTAAGTGAAGAGTATATTCCAATGTTTGAAAGTGCCTATGCGGATTGTTCTACAGATGTCGAGCACGATAATTTAAAGGAAGAGTTTGTTGCTCAATGTAAATTGAGGATACGAAATTTGTTAGATCAAATACCGGGAGCTTCTTCTGTTAACATAAAAAAAAGAGTCATCTTCGGAAAGCCTGGTCACTCCATTCATGTTTTTGCTAAATCTGTAAAACCAGATTTACTTCTGGTAAATTCTCCAGAAAAGCATTTGGGTTTACTTGATCGTTTGTTTCCACACGACCTTGAGTATTTGTTAGAAGATTTACCTTGTAATTTATTAATTGTTCATTCCCGAGGATTTTAGTTATGGTAAAGTTAGAACATCACGATATGATTGTTTTCTTGATTGCACTTGGAACAATCATGATTATAGCACGACTTTTCGCTGAACTTTTTAAGCAGTTTAAACTTCCATCTGTACTGGGTGAGATTATTGCTGGAGTTCTGCTAGGACCATCTGTGTTAGGATTCTTTTGGCCTGAAAGTTTTGAGTATTTATTTCCCTTTATAGCTCATCCGGAGCATACATCAACGATTCCGGTGCAATATGCTATGGATTCTATGATTAATGTTTCAGTAATTATGTTGCTTTTTATAGCGGGCTTGGAAGTGCAACTACCTTTAGTGATCGAACAAGGGAAAGTAGCTTTATCAACGACATTCTTTTCCATGTTGATACCTATTGGCGTGGGTTATTTAGGTGTTCAATTCTTACCTGATTTGTTTATGGTGAGTAATGCTAATGTGGGCTTGGTTGGCTTTTTTATTGGTGTTGTTCTATCGATTACAGCTCTGCCTGTTATTGCTCGAATATTGATTGATATGAAGCTGTTTAAAACTCGAATTGGAATGACGATAATAGCCTCTGCCATGCTGATTGATTTACTAGGTTGGTTGATATTCTCGGTCCTATTGAGTGTTATCGAAGATGCCGATAGTGGAGTTAACCTTACTTATACACTTGTTTCAATTGTCTTATTTGGTGGGTTTATGTTAACCATAGGTTCTCGATTGATTGATAAAAGTTTACCTTGGGTTCAGACCAAGTTTTCTTGGCCAGGAGGTGTACTTGCTTTGGCATTTGGCTTATGCTTTTTAGGTGCTGCTTTTACGGAGTCTATTGGTATTCATTCCATTTTAGGGGCTTTCATTGTGGGTATTGCCTTTGGTGATTCTGCGAATTTAAGAGAACGAACTCGTGAAATTATACACCAGTTTATCACAAATGTTTTTGCGCCTATATTTTTCGTGTCTATCGGATTGTATGTAGATTTTGTCGAGAATTTTAATCTACCTCTAATCCTTGTGCTACTCGTTTTAGCTTATTCTAGTAAAATCGTCGGAGCTCATATAGGAGCTCGGCTTGGAGGTTTAGCTAAAAACGATGCTTTAGCTGTAGGTGTTTCCATGAATACGCACGGCGTGTTGGAAATCATCTTAGGTTCTTTAGCTATGGCGGTAGGGCTTATCAATGAAGAGGTATTTGTCGCTATCGTAGTACTTGTTGTGGTTAGTATTATTACCTCTGCTCCAATGATTAAGAAAGTTATTAATAGAAAATAAGTTTATTTTAAAATTTGTCTCATTGAAATTATTTTATGGAAATTAAAAACACTTCTTTGTCTCACGTTCATGAGAGACTTGGAGCAAAGATGATTCCCTTTGCAGGGTATAACATGCCTGTCCAGTATTCGGGAGTTACTGTTGAACATATCAATGTAAGAGAACATGTTGGTGTTTTTGATGTGTCTCATATGGGAGAGTTTATTATAAGGGGAGAACGTGCGTTTGATTTGGTTCAAAAAATCACATCAAATGATGTTTCAAAACTTGTGGATGGTAAGGTGCAATACTCTTGTTTGCCAAATGGTAAGGGAGGTGTCGTTGATGATTTGTTGGTTTATAGAATCTCAAACAATGCTTATTTACTTGTTGTTAACGCCTCAAATATCAAAAAAGATTGGGACTGGATTTCAGTACATAACACCTCAGGTGCTGTTATGGAGAACATTTCTGACAGAACCTCATTGCTAGCCGTTCAAGGGCCTAAAGCTGCTTTAGTTCTCCAATCTCTTACTGAGATGAATCTTACTGAGATGAGCTATTATACATTCCAAAAAGGGGTGTTTGCCGGCAAAGAGAATGTATTGATTTCGACAACGGGTTATACAGGCGCTGGAGGTTTTGAGATTTATTTTAAAAATGAAGATGCAGAAGCGATTTGGGGTGCAGTGATGGAATCAGGTGAAAAACATCAAATTTTACCTGCAGGCTTAGCTGCTCGAGATACGCTTCGTTTGGAGATGGGTTTTTGTTTGTACGGAAATGATATCGATGATTTCACTTCTCCTATTGAAGCCGGTTTGGGTTGGATCACAAAGTTTACGAATGACTTTATTGATTCAGATCGTTTAAAAAAACAGAAAGAAATCGGCGTAAATCAAACTTTAGTTGGTTTTGAGCTTGTTGATAAAGGAGTTCCTAGACAAGGTTATGAGGTCTTAAATAATCATGGAGAAAAGATAGGCGTTGTAACTTCAGGAACCATGTCTCCTAGTTTGAAAAAGGCTATTGGCTTGGCTTATGTTCCTGTATCTATGAAGTCAAAAGGCACAGAAATGTATATTTCAGTCCGCAATAAAAAGTTAAAAGCAAAAGTGGTATCGTTACCCTTTTATAAAGGATAGTATGAAGAAAAGAAATATTCAGGTATGTATGACGCCCAAACTTTTTAGTCTTTATGCAGACAAAAAGAGTATTGTTGTTGTTGTTGATGTGCTGAGAGCGACGTCTTCAATGTGTGTTGCTTTTGAAAATGGTGTAAAAAGAATGATTCCTGTTAGTACCGTTGAGGAAGCTTTAGAGTACAAGAACAGTGATGAAGATTATATCTTAGCTGCAGAGCGAAATGGAAAACCGGTGAAGAGTTTTGATTTTGGTAATTCTCCACAAGTCTATTTAGACATGGACGTGAAAGGGAAGACCGTTGTTATGACAACAACCAATGGGACTAAAGCCATAAACATTGCTAAAAAAGACCATGAAGTTGTAGTAGGCTCATTCTTAAATTTAGATGCAATAGCTAAATGGTTGGCTGATAAGGATAGAGATGTTATTATATTTTGTGCGGGATGGAAGGATAAGTTTAATCTCGAAGACACTCTTTTTGCGGGCGCATTGGTTGCCCAGTTATTGGAGACCAGTTTGTACCAGGATGCCTGCGATGCTGCACAAGCAGCTAAATTTCTTTGGGGGCGTTCAAAAGATGATCTTTATGGATTTCTCGAGAACTCGTCTCATAGAAATCGGTTGGCTAAATTGAATATTGATTCAGATGTTCACTTTTGTTTAAAGCTCAATCAAACCCATAAAATACCTTTATTGAAAGGAGATTTTTTAGTTGTAGATGATGTATGATAAAAAGGGTAAGGCACTTCGTTTTAACCCTCCTAATCTTTCTACTTTATTCCTGGGGCTTTCATGCTCATAAAACAATTAATAGGACTGCTGTATTCCTACTTCCGCCTGAGTTGAGTTCTTTTTTCGTCAAACATATTGATGAAATTGAGGAGCGCTCTGTATCTGCTGATAAAAGGAGATACGTAGACTCTACCGAGGCGATTAAGCATTATATAGATGTTGATTTGTATGGAGAGAATCCATTTGACGCTATCCCTACTTATTGGTTACAAGCAAAGCAAAAATATACGGAAGATACACTCAATGAGAGAGGTGTTTTACCCTGGGTTATTTATTGGGAATATAAAAAATTGGTAAATGCTATGGATTCCGGAAGTGTAGAAGCGGTAGTAAGACATGCCTCGGATTTGGGGCATTATGTAGCTGATGCGTGTGTACCCCTACATACTACCTCTAATTACAACGGTCAACTCACACATCAGGAAGGGATACATGCATTATGGGAGACTCACATACCTAAATCATATTCAGGAGATTATGAGTATTATATTGGAAAAGTTGTACATTTGCCAAATCCTCTAAAATTCTCATGGATATTGGTCAAAGAGAGTCATACACTTGTTGATTTAACTTTGTCTTTAGAAAAGCAGCTTTTCGAGAATTACAAAGAGGATGGTAAGTTCCGATTTAAGTATAAAAATGGTCAAGCAGGTCGAGAATACACGAGTGAATACGTAAACGATTACAATATTGCTCTAGACGGTATGGTTGAGCGAAGAATGCAACGTGCAATTAAAGCTTTGGCTTCATTTTGGTATTCTGCTTGGGTTGAAGCCGGAATGCCTGATTTATCGAAACTCAAAGCAACCGGACAACGTAATACATTTGATAAAAGAGGAGATGAATCTCCAAAACGAATTCATGAATAAGGCGTCAAAATATAAAAAGCACATAACTAAAGAGGAGATAAGTGCTCTGGAATTGGGTAAATACCCTGGTGAAATAGTACTTGTAGACTCTAAAGAAGCTCTTAGTCAAGCTTGTGAAGAGATTCGTGAATGTCCCCTCATTGGTATAGATACGGAAACTAAGCCTTCATTTAAAAAAGGACAAACGAATTCTGTGGCACTTCTTCAGATAGCTACAGATACTAAGGCCTATATCATTCGTTTGAAATTGGTTTCTATGTCCAAAGAATTGGCTTCTATCTTTTCAGATGAATCTATTGTTAAGGTAGGAATTGCTGTTAGGGATGACTTGAAAGACCTGAAAAAACTACAGTTTTTCGAAGAAAAAAGTATTGTAGATTTGAATGTGTTAGCTCCTAAGTTAGGTTTTGAGAGCATTGGCGCAAAAAAATTGTCAGCACTGGTTTTAGGTTTTCGAATTTCTAAAAGGCAGCAAGTTTCCAATTGGGAGTTGAAAAAGCTATCTCCAGCACAAATCGTTTATGCAGCAACTGATGCATGGATATGTAGAGAAATCTATTTAAAACTAGCTTAAAAGGTCTTCTAATTCGTGTCTTTGGATGTTGAAAGAATCCTTTAACTGTTTTACTTCATCATTTATTTTAGCTCGATTCTTTTTCGAATTTGTATTATGACCAACCATCATCACATTTTTACGTGTATGTTCATTGGAAATAAATTCAAACACTTTAGTCTTAAAACCTTCTCTTTCCATCAAAAGTGATCGAATTGTATCGGTTAGCATCTCTGCTTGTCGTTCTTCAAAAACACCGTGTTTTGTTAGTGCTTTAAATTGAGATTTACTACCCATATCTTTTCGTACTTGTTTGTGACAACAGGGTGCGCAAACAATGAGTTTTGCGTTGGCGTTAATTCCTTTGTAAATAGCTAAATCTGTAGCAGTATCGCAGGCATGCAGAGCTATGATAACATCAATTTCTTCAGCGCTAAAGTCACGGATATCTTTGCTGATGAATTGAAGATCGTTAAAATCACAATCCAGACTGATTTCATTGCACAGATCAACTAAGTTTTCTCGAAGTTCAACCCCTGTTACAGATACATTAATTCTGAGTTGGTTTTTTAAATAGTCATAGAGTGCGAAAGTCAGATACCCTTTACCCGAACCCATATCAACAATGTTTAATTTTGTTGAATGATCAATTTTTTCAAACCAGTGACTCATCAATTCTACATACCGGTTTATTTGTCGGAATTTATCTTGCTGCTTGTCTTTAACTCTTCCGTTTGCTTCACAAACACCGAGTTTCTGTAGGTAAATGTTGTTTTCACCTTTAATCAGATAATTCTTCTCTTTATTGTGATTTAGTGTTTTTTGAGCCCCCTTATGCTTTTTTGTAATCCGTTTTGCCTTTCCTTTTTTATTAATAAGAAGCTGGTGTTCTTCATCTGTCGTGTTTAATAATAGTTGTAAAAAAGAATCGCCTATAAGTTCTTCTAGTAATTCAATAGCCTCTTTTTCAGAGTAGTTTTTAACTTCATCTTTAGTCTTGTAACGATATTTGAAAGAGAACTTATAGGCGATTCTTTTTTACAACTATTATTAAACACGACAGATGAAGAACACCAGCTT
>JAQWKY010000011.1 GCA_029247585.1 Flavobacteriales bacterium
TCTTTAATCTGTGTTGGAAAAGGGTTTGATTTTTCTTTAGAAAAGGATAATGCTTCCGATACGTATAGCTACAATTGGGCAGCTAGTGCAGGTATGACACTGAATGATTCATCGATACCTAACCCTCAATTACTAGCTGAAAGTATTGCTGTAGGTGAATCATCACTTACACTAAGGGTTACCAATGCAGGAGGTTGCTGGGTAGAGGATGCTAAAAACATTGAAGTGTATGAGGTAATAGCGGACTTCAGCGTTTCAGACTCGATTCTTCATTGCAGTCCTCAAGAAGTTTCTTTTATGAGTTTGAACGATAACTACATACAGTCATGGGATTGGCAGTTGTTTATTCACGATGAAGGTGAGAAGACGCTTTATGGAAACTTCAATCAACCTTCTCCTGATTTTATGCTTAATAATGCATCTGTTTATGACGTTTTTTTAACGACCGTTTCAAACCATGGTTGTAGTGATTCTGTTTATAAAGATTCCGTTGTTATTGTAGATAATCTTAATTTAACCATTGAAGATGTAGACAGTGTTGTTTGTTTTAATGGTGAAAGCTCAATTGATAAGCATTATAGAATTGATTTTGAATCTCTGTTTCAAACTGAATTAAATGTATTGAATTATGAATGGAAGATTGAGCCAGAAGTAAATCTTGTTCAACAAAAATCTGAATCAGAAATTCACATCAGATTTACAGAGTCTAATACTTATCTGTTAACTTATGAATTGTCAATAGATAATGGTGGTAACCCTTGTACCTATACTACACAGAAGGAGTTTCAAATAGGAGTTAATGCAGAAATTAATGTACCAGACGCATTGTGTGTTGGCGGTGAATCTTCCATAATGGCTGAAGTTTCGGTAGGTGTTAGTGACACCTCTTATTACAATTGGTTTTCCGACTCCAGCTTGATCATTGGCAACCCTAATGACTTATTTACAACGATTAATGTACTTGACAGCATACCAGCAGGTGTTGTAGAGTCTTATCCTCTAAATTTTAAAGTAATTAATGATATTGGTTGTTGGAAAGAGGTTGACACTATGATTAATGTGTATCAAGTAGATGCAGATTTTGAAGCAAGCCTTATGGGTGAAATATGCGCTTTTAAACCGGTAAATTTAAAGAGTATCTACAGTGATTCCATTACTTCTTTTAAATGGAGTTCTCCGGGAATAAATTATCGTGGAGAACCTACAACAGATCGAATAGCGGATAAAGACACTTCAGCTGTTAATTTTTTCTACACAGAAATGGGTATATATGATGTTTCTTTAGAAATTACATCCAAGCATGGTTGTGTTGATGCAGTTACCAAAGAAGGATTGTACGATGTCAAAAGACCTTATCCGAAATTTATATTTGAAGAAGATTACGGTTGTGATGGGACTTCTATAAAAATTATTGACGACTCTGAGCTTTCAACGGATATTAAATTTCAGTTTAGCTACTATAATTCAGATTTAGACTCTATTTACACGAAAGTTTATGACTCAACAAAATACAAATTAAACGAAACCAACGAAATAGATTTCTTCTTCCCGTACTCTAAGACGGAAGATTTATCTCATCAATATCCTGTTGTCTTAAATGCTTTGTTAGGTCAGTGTCCTGCGAATTATGTAGATACAGTTACGATTTATCCAAATCCAGTACTTGATATTACTGTTTCAGATTCAATAGGCTGCCCTCCATTTGAAGTTAATTTTGACAACAACAGTTCTTTTTTTGATGAAAATTTGTATTCTTATTTATGGAATTTTGGTAATGACGTGGTTGATCAAGATTATCAGACTGATTATACCTACAATGAAGTTGGTGAGTATGAAGTTTACCATAGTATTACATCCGAAAATGGATGTTCTTCAGACACTGTACTTTCTGAGAAGATAAAAGTCTTTGCTAACCCAATAGCTTCTTATGAATACGCAACATCTGATTTGTGTTATAATGCTCCTTATGTAGATTTT
>JAQWKY010000023.1 GCA_029247585.1 Flavobacteriales bacterium
AATCTCCTAGAATTAATCCTGTTAATCCACCTGTGATAAATGTAGAGACAAAACCAATGGCAAAAAGCATGGCAGGTGTAAAGCGAATATTTGCTCTCCACAGTGTTGCCAGATAGTTAAATACTTTTACGGCTGAAGGAATTGCAATAAGCAATGTTGTAAATGTAAATACAGAACCTAAGAATGGGTCCATTCCTGTAATGAACATGTGGTGACCCCACACAATAAAGGATAAAAATGCAATTACAATTAATGCACCAACCATGGCTTTATAACCAAAGATTGGTTTTCTGGAGTTTACCGATATCACTTCTGAAACGATACCAAGAGCTGGTAATAAAATAATATATACCTCAGGGTGACCTAAGAACCAGAATAGGTGTTCAAATAAGATCGGTGAACCACCCGTATTGTGAAGTGCTTCTCCATTAATGATGATGTCTGATAAGTAAAATGAGGTACCAAAACTACGGTCAAAAATCAACAATAAAGCACATGATAAAAGTACCGGGAAGGATAATACCCCCAAAATGGCAACAATTAACAAGGCCCAAATCGTTAGCGGAAGACGACTCATAGTCATCCCTTTTGTACGCATGTTTAGAATGGTAACAATGTAGTTAAGTCCTCCTAAAAGAGAAGAAACGACAAATAAAGTAATTGCAATTAACCATAGATCTTGACCTAATCCAGATCCAGGAATCGCTTGTGGTAGGGCTGAAAGTGGTGGGTAAATGGTCCAACCTGCTGCTGCCGGTCCAGACTCCACAAAAAGAGAGTACAAGAGTACAATCGTGGCTGCGAAAAAGAACCAATAGGACAACATGTTCATGAATCCAGATGCCATATCTCTTGCGCCAATTTGAAGTGGAATCAGGAAGTTGGCAAATGTACCTGTTAAACCAGCAGTAAGTACCCAAAATACTAATATAGTACCGTGCATCGTTACCAAGGCTAAGTATATGTTTGGATCAAGTATGCCACCCGGAGCCCATTTTTCACCGAGGAAAAATTCAAGGACTGCGAATGATTCTCCTGGGTTTGATAATTGCAGACGGAATAGTATGGACATCAGCATTCCAATCACTCCCATAAACATACCGGTAATGAGAAATTGCTTAGCAATCATCTTGTGATCTAAACTAAAGACGTATTTCGTTAAGAACGTTTCTTTATGATGTTCTGACATGTTAAACTAGTTTAGTGTTAATGTATTTTTTAGCGTTTCTTGTGAGGCCATCCAAGCATCGTATTCCTCTTGAGTTTCAACTATAAATTTCATCTTCATGTTGTAGTGAGCTGCACCACAAATTTTATTACATAGCAAGACAAATTCAAAGTCTTCACCTTCTTGCTCTTTCATTTCAGCTGTGGTTTGAGTTGGCGTGAATCCAAACTGAGTCGTCATACCCGGTACACAGTTCATTTGTACTCTAAAATGAGGTAAGAAGGCGGAGTGAATAACGTCTTGTGAACGCATTTTAAGTAATACAGATTCTCCAACGACTAAGTGAACTTCTCTAGTTACAATGTCGTCTTGTGCAGTGGTGTCTTCCATATCCACACCTAGCACGTTGAGTCCTTCAACGAGTTTGTAGTTTGCCTTACCTAAGGTGTTGTCTTCTCCAGCATATCTGGCTGTCCAATTGAATTGTTTTGCATACAATTCGATGACCTTAGAATTGCCAGTGTCTGTACTTGTGATGTCGTTCCAAACATTCAAACCATAAATAATAAGTGGCGTAAGGATTAAGGTAGGTACCACAGTCCAAATAACTTCTAATTTATTGTTGTGTGGGTAGAAGTAAGCTACGGAGTTCTTGCGACCTCTGTATTTTAATGAGAACCATGCAAGTATCGGTTGCGTAAGGAAAAACACTATAAGAATTACTCCTAAAGTGAAATTCATGAGGGTGTCAATTTTAGCACCATGCAAAGAACTTGCAGGAGGGAGTATGTGAACACCCCAGTATTTAAATTGCCACAAAACAAATCCTAAGAAGAGAACTCCAAAAATTGCAAAGGTTAAAATCCCTTGGACGTTGTTGTCTTTGTCGGTGATTTCATTGGCGTCTTGGTCTTTCACTTCTGAAATTAACTCATTCACCCTTAATATTTGCACCAAAACAATTACTGATAGTAATATGATCAATCCAACTAGTATACTCATCATGGTCTAAAAATTTTCGAATCTAAATACATGTTATTTAACACGCTGTGAGCTATTTTCGTCGATTGAGATGAAGAGGTAGTCCCGTTTAATACGATTGTAAATTTGGGGGGCGTAAAACTCTGTTTAATCAATCTTCAAAAATGTCCACAGAAATCATGGGCGAAATTACTAAATTTAAATGATAATTAATACCAAATTTCACCATGTTTTAATGAGGACTATTTTTTGATGATACTGGGGAATCATTTCATACGTGCAAGCATGAATTGTGTATGTTGGCCGGATTAAATCTGGCAAAGTTTTAAGTGTGCGAAGATGAGATGATTATGCTGTTGGTGTTGTGAAAATTAGAAGTTGCTTTTGGAGTTTATCCATCGAAAAATATATTAAATAGATATAGAGGGGCCTATAAGTATGGTGTTTTGTTGAGGCCTAAATACTATCAAACCAAGTGATGTTCACGAGCTTTGTTGGATAGCTCAATGAGATTTTTAACGTTTAATTTTTTCATTAAATTGTAGCGATGAACTTCCGCTGTTCTTCTGCTAACCTCTAATTCTTCAGCAATTTCTTTATTGCTTTTACCCTTCAATATGATGCTTAGAACTTGCCGCTCTCTTTTTGATAGATTGAATTTGTTTTCCGAGATTTTGTTTGGGGTGCTGCTGGAGTTCTTTTGGTGATTTAGGTTGTGAATGAGAATGGAAGATACATCTCCAGAGAAGTATTTTCCTCCATTTGAGATGGTGTCTAGAGCTTTTAATAATTCAACTTTACTTGATCCTTTTAACATATATCCATCAGCTCCTGCTTCTATAGCCTCCATAACATATTCATGAGCGTCGTGCATGGATAGAATCAGTGTTTTAATCTTTGGAAATTGTTTCGATACAATTCTAACTAATTCATTCCCTGTCATTTCAGGCATCCGTATATCCACGATGAGCATGTCAGGCTGATAAGTTGGTATGATTTCAAGAGCCTGTTTGCCATTAGACGCCTCCGCAATCACTTCGAAAGAGTTTTCGTGTTCTAGAAGTGCTTTGATGCCATCCCTAACAAGTACATGGTCATCTACCAGAATTATTTTTAGGGAATCTTTAGATTCTTTAACTTTCATAGCGTGAAAATACACTTTTTAAGTAATTGTACCTAATTTTCATCTATAGGGATGTTGAGTGTAATTCGTGTTCCTTTTTCATGTGTTGAGTTCACAAAAAGTCGTCCGTTAACGTAATCCATTCGTTCTTTCATAAAAGTCATACCCATTCCGCCAAATGCTTTTTCAGAATGATTTTTTGAGCTGGTAAAACCCACTCCATCATCATCAATGTTAATGCTTAGTATGTTTTTACTGTGAGATAATGTGATGATTATGTAGTTTGATTTTGAGTACTTTACAGCGTTGTTAATCGCTTCTTGAACAATTCTGTAAATGTTTATTTCATCGGTAGGTTGAAGCCTCAGGTTGAAGTTGGACTTGTTAAGAAAGGTGATGTTTTGCCCTGTAAGTCTAGATAGTTCATGAGCCAATTTAGAAAGTGCAGAACTTATGCCGTAGTCCGTAAGTTCTGGTGGTGTTAGGTTGAAAGTTGCTGTTCTAACTCCTTGAATTATTTCAGATGTAAGGTGTTTGAGTTGTTCTATTTTTTCTTCAGCTTCTTCGTTCTTTTTAAGGTCTATACTTTCAATATTGAATTTGAGTCCCGTTAGCATTTGGCCAATCCCATCGTGTATGTCTTTTGCAATTCGGCTTTGTTCCTTTTCTTGATTTTCAATGATCTTACTAGAAATGATTTTTTGTTGTTGCATTTTCTGCTCAAAGCTCTTTTTTGTGAGATCTTCCAAGTCAAAATTTGCTTTTTTACGTTTTGTAATGTCCGATGCGATAACGATGATGTCATCTCGACCGTCTGAGTAGAAGGGGATCAGATGCATTTCTAGCCATATGACTTTCCCCACTGAATCGGTTGCTTCAATTTCTCCCTGCCAACCTGTTTTGGAATGTGATGAGATGAGGGAACTTATGTTTTGTTGTTGGTCTTTGTGGATGGAAATAATTTCCGGAAAAGACGTCCAATCATTCAAGTTTAGAATTTTGAAATGCTTGAGAAACTTATCTCCTATGTGTAAAATAGAGCCCGTTGAAGTAATCCTTGAGAATAATAAATTTTGGTCGAATGTTCTTGTTAATTCACGATACTCTTCAATCGACCTTTTCTTTTCAGTCAGTAGGATGTCCGATTTATGTACTTGTTCTTTATTTCTTTTATCCGAATCAGATAGTTTACGGCTTAAAGGTCTTATTATTAATAGGTAAAGGCTTGTTACGGTTGTAAGTAAAATCAATAAGTTTATTGAAGCTGAATATTGAATACCTATTTCACCATCGGAGTTCCCAAGAGAATACGGAGTTGTAAAATGATTTGATAGTAGGGAAATAACTAAGGCACAGATACTGACTGTAAGTACGTATCCAGTTGTCTTGTTTTGTTTGTTAGAGCTCATTTCAAGAGGCCTGCAACGCCTTTCCTACCAAATCTTGGCAGGAGGCTGATAAGTTGAGTTTTAAGGCGTATTCATGTCCTTTGTCAGACATTTTGTTCCACGTTTTCTTCACGATATCGATGATTTTTTCCTCATCGTGTTTTAGGGAAAAGCTTTCAAAATAGTATTCCAAGAAAACCAAGCAAGCAACATCTTCCAAGGTTTGGGTCTCGGGGTCATTTTTGAGAGCTTTTTTATTGATTAAGAAGGAAACTCTTTTGCTGAATTCTTCAGAATATCCAATCTTATTAAGGATTTCAGTCGTTAATGAGGCGTGTTTTTTCTTGAGTTCGTTCCTCCATTTGATGTATCCGATCTTGTTTGATGGATAATCACTTCTGGGAATTTCCCATCGTCCAATATGTTGTGCTCGAATGGCTATTTTGAGTTCTTCAGAAGCATCTGGGTCAAAGTCAAGAAGCTGAGCGAACATTCTTTTAGAGTAGAGAAGTTCTTTTGGATATTCTTGATTCAGATAAGTCTCCTTATTAGGATCTAGTGCATTTTTTTCGTCAATCAGTTGCAGGGCTTTTTCTAACAGCATGGGCTTTGTATAAGATAACCAAAGCTATTCAGAAAATCCGATATATACAATGTTATTTTCTACTTTTACAGGGTACATGGCAATAGCGTCCAGATCACCATTTAAGTTTTCTCCGGTTTCCAGTGAAAATGTTTTTTTATGCATCGGGCAGGCAACTTTAGGAATTCCGTTTTCATCACCGATCATACCGCGAGATAAGACCATTTCCATTTTGTGCGGACATACGTTTTGACAAGCATACCAGGTTCCTTTTCTGGTGAAATTATATACGGCTATTTGCTTGTCTTTGTATTTTACGCAAACACCACCATCTTTGGGGAAATCTTCCGCTTTAGCGACTTCAAACCACACATTTACTTCAGATTCTTTTACTGTTTTGTATGCTGATGTTAGTACATCCATGTCGTGTGTATTTTAAAAAGTTTTACCATGCTTTAGGCATTTTTTGTTCCCTCATTGGAACAAAGACCAAATTGTCATCACTATCTTCTGAATTGATAAAGTGTTTAAAGCGACCTTGTAACTGCTCATCTTCTACGATTTGTTTCCACTCGCATTCATAGGCATCTACTAATTGCTCCATTTCCTGCTCCAATTCATCTGCAATGTTGAGGCTGTCGTTTACCACGACCTGTTTCAGTTGCTCAATACCACCTTCCAGTTTATCCAACCACGCAGCTGTTCTCATTAATGGAGCAGCCGTACGTATATAGTACATTAAGAATCGATCGAGGTATTTGATACAGGTTTCATTGTCGATCTGTTCGGCAAGCAATAGTGCGTGTTTAGGTGTAGCACCACCATTACCACAAACATATAAGTTCCATCCACCCTCTACGGCTATGACACCAAAATCTTTTCCTCTGGCTTCGGCACATTCTCTGATACAACCCGATACCCCTCCTTTGAGTTTGTGAGGCGAACGCAATCCTTTGTATCTGTCTTCCAATTCTATGGCAAAGCTTACGCTTTCGTCCATACCGTATCGACACCAGGTAGACCCGACGCAACTTTTTACGGTACGTAGTGATTTCCCGTAGGCATGTCCACTTTCAAAACCTGCATCGATCAGCGTTTTCCAGATAGCGGGTAGTTGATGGAGCTCTGCTCCAAATAAATCGATACGCTGACCACCGGTGATCTTTGTGTACAGATCGTATTCTTTGGCAACCTCTCCAATGACGATGAGTTTCTCCGGTGTGATTTCTCCACCCGGAATTCTCGGTACTACTGAGTACGTACCATTACGTTGGATGTTGGCTAAAAACTTATCGTTTGAATCCTGAATAACCTCTTCTTTGTTGGCGGTGTCATTATACAGACTTGCCAAAATTGACGCAATTAAGGGTTTACAGACCTCACATCCGTGACCTTTACCACAAGCTTCTAACGCTTCGTCAAAAGTATGCACCTTTTTGACTTTTAGAATACCGTATAACTCTTGTCTTGTATATTCAAAGTGTTCGCAAATGGTTTCTTTAACCTCCTGGCCTAATGATTTTAAAGTTTCATTAACCAATTCCGTTACCATAGGTTTACACCCTCCACAGCCGGTTGCAGCCTTTGTTTCGGCCATTACATCTTTAAGGTTGCATGTTTTACCCTCCAGTAAGCCTCCACATATATCCTGTTTCAATACATTTTCACAAGAACATATTTGTGCGGTATCAGGAAGAGACATCGCACTACCAAAAGAACTTTCTCCTCCGGATCGGGCTCCTAATATAAGGTCTTCCACATTTTCAGGGAGGTCCATTCCATTGAGATAGATCTGATGAAGCATGTTGTAGTCTGAGGCGTCACCTATTAGAATTCCCCCCAATAGTTTTTGTCCGTCATGACTTACGTTGATTCGTTTGTATAAATGCTTGGTTTTGTTTTCAAAAAGGATGGAATGTCCTTTTTCTGCTGGCATGAAGGGTTCTCCAAAGCTGGCAACATCCACACCAATTAATTTTAGTTTGGTGGACATGTCGATGTCCTCAGTCATTTGCTTGTCTGGATCTCCAATGATCTGCTCTACTGCTATATCGGCCATTTCGTAGCCGGGAGCAACCAATCCGTAGATCATTTGATTGTATAAGGCAACTTCTCCTATGGCAAAAATTGAAGGGTCGGAGGTTTGCATTTTATTATTCACTACGATACCGCCTCGAGTCCCCATTTCCAGATTACAGGATTTAGCCAATTCGTCACGAGGTCTTATCCCTGCGGAAATGACTAACATATCTGTTTCAAGAGCATCATCTTCACCGAATTGCATTCCTTCGATGCTTCCATTCCCTAAGATCTTGCTGGTTGCTTTATTTAGGTGAATGTTGATTCCAAGAGACTCTAATTTCAATTTTAAGACATTACTTCCTCTGTTATCTAGTTGTCGGGGCATTAATTTCGGAGCAAACTCCACCACATGGGGTTCTAGTCCCATGTCCATTACTGCCTTTGCCGCTTCAAGTCCTAATAATCCACCACCCAGAACGGCAGCTTTTGCTTCTGGTTTTTCTTGTTTTAGTTTGCCGGCATAAGCCAACATACCTTCTAAGTCTTCAATGGTTCGATAGACAAAAACACCTTCTTTATTCACACCATCAATAGGGGGGACAAAAGGAAGCGATCCGGTTGCAAGTACTAAATAATCATAGGTGTATTCTTTACCGCTTGAGGTTTGTATCTTTTTTAGATCCCTTTGAATAGCACTTACCCGTTCTCCTGTAATTAGTTCTATCTTATTCTCCTCGTACCAGTTTCGTGGGGCTAATTCAAGTTTTTTTGCATCTTGATTTTCGAAAAATTCACTTAGGTGAACGCGATCATAAGCCGGTCTTGGTTCTTCTCCAAAAACAGTCAGCTTATAATTCCCATCTACTTGATTCGCTACAAATTTTTCGCAAAATTTATAACCAACCATTCCATTTCCAATCACCAAAACGCTTTTCATATGCTTTGTCTTTATTTATTAGCTAGGCAAAAGTACGTAATAATACGTAATAATACGTAGTTTTTAACGATTTCTTAAACAGGCTCCGTATTCCGTTTGCTAAAAGCGGTGTCTTTAAGAATTTACCTGGTCAAGTATATTTATAGATTCTAAGGTTTCCTGTTTTGTCATTTTTTGGATGACACGATGCATCCAGATCAAACAAGCAAGACCCAGGAAAAACATTAATAACCAACTGCTGGACCATAAGCCGGTACCTCTTAACAAGTACCCGAATAAGATCGGGCATATAAATCCTCCCAGTCCGCCTAATACACCTACCATACCTCCTACAACTCCTACTTCACTCGGGAAGTATTCCGGAATATGCTTGTAAACTGCTGCCATTCCAATTCCCCAGATACATCCCATTAACACAGATAGTATGGCGAATATCCACAAATTGGCCTGGAAGTAAATATGAGTTCTTCCTTTGATCAGCAATTCTTTCTTATCTATTTTTGCTCCTACTTCTACAATGGCTTCCTGCCATACTTCTTTTGCCGGGAAAATGCGAAATTCATTTTCAACATTTGCTAAAGAAGTTCCTTTTTGAGCAATTGGATATTTAAGATCATCAACTTTCACGTATTCCGCAGTTACTTCAGTAACGATCCCTGCTTTCTTGTTAACAACCCCTTTACCATCTGCATAAATGTCCATTTTTGGGATCACCAACATAATGCTTATAACCACAGTAGATCCCAAGACCCAATACATTACTTTTCTCGCACCCCAAATATCCGAGAGCCAGCCACCGGCAATGCGGATCAAAGCTGAAGGAAGAGAGAAACAAGAAACTAAAATACCTGCAGTAATTAAGTCTAAACGGTATACGTTTGTATAATAAGGGACCAGCCATCCTGCAAAAGCTACAAAACACCCAAATACTAAAAAGTAATACAAACCAAAGCGCCACACTCTGGTGTCTTTTAAAGGTGCTAACTGTCCCTTCAATGTTTTTTTTGCCGTGGCTGCCTTTTTGTTTTCAGTCATTAAGAAAAATAAGATCGCCGTAACGACCAACGCAATGGCGTATATTTTTGGCATCGTTCTCCAACCTTCTAAATTCGTTTTACCATCCGTTAAAAAATACAATAACTTTGGGCCCACCAATGTGGTGATCGCAGCCCCAATATTTCCAGCCCCGAAAATCCCTAAAGCAGTTCCTTGTTTTTCTTTGGGAAACCAAACAGAAGAGTAAGCAATACCTACGGCAAAACTAGTTCCTGATAAGCCAAAACCTAAACTACACAGCGCATAGTCAAAAAAACTATCTGCATAAGAGAGCGCATACACCGGCAAGGCACAAAACAGCAACAAAATGGTGAAAACAGGCTTTCCTCCAAACTTATCGGTTAAAAGACCTGCAGGAAGACGAAATAGTGCCCCTGTGAGAACCGGGATTCCGATCAACCAGCCTACTTGAATAGAAGTCCAGTTGTATACTTGATTATCTACTAAAAAAGTAACCAGGACTGCATTGATCAACCAAACTGAAAAGCAAATTGTAAATGCAAACGTGTTCATAAAGAGCGCTTTATTTGCTTTTTTTGGATTTAAGAGTTGATTCATCTCTAGGAGGTTTTTTTAAATTACATGGCAAAACTACGTAAAAAATTACACAAACTACGTATTTATACTTAAAAAATAAGTATATTTGCCCTGTTTTCATCTGGTAGAGTCTTCCTTTTATAGCTTTTTTCAAGCTTCCGGGAACTATACCGTGGTAGCGAACTAGATTATCTGTTGTGATGTTAATCTATACGAAAGCGATCTTTAAATAAAACAATCAGGTAAGTATCGCTATATTTACAAAAACATAACGAACATGATCTCTGTATCAAAAGCCTTACATGTTATTAACTCTCAAGCCCTTATTTTAAGGGAAGAAGAAGTGTCTTTAAATGATGCGCTTGGGGCTGTTTTATCGAAAGATGTATTTTCTGCGATCAATATGCCGCCATTCAGACAGTCGGCTATGGATGGTTATGCCCTAAAATGGAGTGAAGAAAGAGGTTATCAGCTCACCTATGAATCTCAGGCGGGAAATGCGAATTCGTATACTTTGAAGAATAAAGAGGCTGTGAGGATCTTTACAGGTGCTTTGGTTCCGGATGAGGCGGACACTGTGGTGATGCAGGAACATGTGGAGCAGACGGGCAAAGAACTTTCCATTCAGAAGATGCCTTCTAAATATGCGAATATCCGTGAGACGGGAGAACAAATTCAGGCAGGAGATATTGCACTGAAAAAAGGTGCTGTACTCAATGCGGCGGCCATTGGATTCTTAACTTGTTTGGGCGTACAAAATGTGTCGGTTTATCGGCGTCCTAAAGTCGGTATTTTGGTTACCGGTAATGAATTGCAAAGCGTTGGTTCGCCGCTCCGAACAGGGAGCATCTATGAAAGTAATTCTACGATGTTAAAAGCTGCTTTACATGAATCCGGGATTACAGAAGAGATTGAAATTTTAAGGGTAAGTGATGATCTGGAAAGCACGAAGGCTTGTATCAAAAACCTTTTGGAGAAAACAGATTTGTTACTCATATCCGGTGGTATATCGGTAGGGGATTACGATTTTGTGAAGGAAGCACTTACTGCCAATCAGGTTGATGAATTATTTTATAAGGTCAATCAAAAGCCGGGCAAACCCCTGTGGTTTGGACGAAAAGATTCCACTTGTGTGTTTGCACTTCCCGGAAATCCGGCTTCGGTGTTAACTTGTTTTTATGTGTATGTGTATCCTTTGATTCAAAAATGGAAGGGATATCAAAATAGTTCATTGGAAAGAATATTTGCAAAATGTACTTCAAAACTACAGAACAAAACAGGGAAGACGATCTTTTTGAAAGCGGCACTTTCTCAAAAAGGTGAGGCAACACCACTTCAGGGGCAAAGTTCGGCGATGATGCATACCTATGCTTTAAGTAATGCTCTGATCTGTGTACCTGAAGAAAAAGAATCAATAGAAGTTGGTGAGGAAGTAGAATGCATAAAACTAACACCATGAAAGTAAAAAGCAGAATATGGATCGAAAAAGACAATACCCCTTTTCTGGGTTATGGACGGATTCAGCTTTTGAAAGAAGTGGATAAAACACATTCTATGAGTGCGGCAGCCAAATCATTAAATATGTCCTATAAAAAGGCCTGGCGATTGCTTAACGAAATTAATTCCTCAGCCAAAGAACCGGTTTTAGAGAAACAGATTGGGGGTAAGGATGGTGGCGGAACCTACATAACACCTTACGGCAAAGGTTTAATCAAACGTTTTGAAAATCTAAACCAGGCTTGTGTTACATTCTTAGAAGCAGAGTTTAAAAAATGGTAGGTATGGGTAGTTTGGAGTTCAATATCACAATTTTATTCTTTATGCTGTTGGTTGCAGTAGCTTTTCTGTATGCCAGCGTAGGGCATGGGGGTGCGAGCGGTTACATCGCACTAATGAGCCTTTTTTCATTCCCAATTATCTTTATTAAGCCGGCCGCTTTGGTTCTCAATATATTCATTTCAGGGATTTCATTTTGGTTTTTTAAAAAACAAAAACATTTCAAATGGTCTTTGTTTTATCCCTTTGCACTTACGTCGATACCCGCAGCTTTTTTGGGAGGGTATTTGGATGTAAATACCGTTTTGTACAGGCAGGTTTTGGGCGTTCTATTGTTGTTAGCGACACTTCGTATTTTAGGTTTTTTTGGCCGCGAAAACAAGACAAAACGACCCTTGAAAAAATCACTTGCTTTAATCTTTGGATTGGGAATTGGGTTCTTTTCGGGGATGATAGGAATTGGTGGAGGGATTGTGTTGAGTCCTCTGCTTTTGTTGCTCGGATGGGCAGACTTGAAAGAGTCTGCAGCGGTGTCTGCGCTTTTTATATTGGTAAACTCTTCAGCTGGACTTTTGGGTTACACATCAAGTCACAGTCTAGGAATAGACCATTTTTATCTGGTGCCCATAGCCCTAATCGGTGGTGTTTTAGGTGCCAAATACGGTAGTGGGTCTTTCCCAAATTACATCCTGAGGTACACTCTTTCAGTAGTATTAATCATTGCGTGCGTAAAACTTACATTTTTATGATGGAAAACTTGTCGATATACATTTTATGTGGTGGAAAAAGCTCTCGAATGGGCAGTGAAAAGGGATTGGTTGTATTCAACAACAAGACGTTCATAGAACACATTTTGGATGCTGTCCGTCCTCTTAGTGACTCGATTCATTTGGTTACAAATAATGATGCTTATGCATCTTATGGCTACCCCTTGGTTTCGGATGTTATTCCTGATAAAGGTCCAGTTGGAGGAATTTTCAGTGCACTACGCCATTCATCATCATCATGGAACTTAATTTTAAGTTGTGATGTTCCTATGATGACCACTCAAGTTATTGAGAAATATTTACTGCAAGACACGCCTAAAAAAGCAATTACCTTTCTTTCTGATGGGCATAAAAGTAGTCCCTTAATAGGCTTGTATTCACATCGACTTCGTGGGCATTTTGAACAGGCGCTCAGAAAAAAGTGGTTAAAATTAGTTGATTTAATAGAACTTCTTCCTCACAAAGCTATCATTGTTGAACAAGAAGAAGTACATACGCTACAAAATATCAATTCACAAAAAGAACTCAATTGTTTATTATAAATCTATGAGCAAAACACCCATAAAAACGCCCAAGGTAATTTTAGTAGGTTCGGGCCCTGGAGATCCCGACTTACTGACGTTAAAGGCAGTCAAAGCTTTAGAGAAAGCCCCTGTTGTACTTTACGATGCTTTGGTGAATGAATCTATTTTGGATCACGCACCTAACGCTTTGAAAGTATTTGTAGGGAAAAGAAGAGGAATGCACACCTTTTCTCAAGACCACATCAACAATCTTTTGGTAAAGTATGCCAGAGAATATGGCTACGTTGTGCGGTTGAAGGGAGGAGATCCTTTCGTGTTTGGTAGAGGTAAGGAAGAAACGGATTATATAGAATCTTTCGGAATAAAAACGGCCATCATTCCCGGCATAACTTCTGCTATAGCTGTTCCTGCAGCTATTGGGATTCCCGTAACCCACCGGAAGTTTACCGAAAGTTTTTGGGTCATCACCGGAACCACTTCATCCCGAGAAATTTCTAGTGATATTTACCTGGCAGCCACCTCTAAAGCAACTGTCGTTGTGCTTATGGGAATGAGTAAGCTGTCTGAGATTGTAGCTATTTACAAGCAGAATAATAGGCAAGAATTGCCTATTGCTGTGATACAAAATGGTACTAAAGATGAGGAAGAATCTGGCGTTGGTACCATTGAGACTATTGAAGATATCGTAAAAGAAAAGCAACTTTCATCGCCGGCCATCATCATCATTGGTGAGGTGGTAAACGGTCATGAGAGCATGCTTACTTATTTTACGGAAGCTTTTATGGAAGATGATTTTATTTATCAAAACTTAGATATAACCCCTTAAAAATTTTGCTATGGAAAGAAATGAATTGTATCCGATTTTTGTGAAAGTACATCAACTCAATGTGCTTATTGTTGGTGGAGGCAACGTGGGTTTGGAAAAACTTTCTTTTTTGCTGAAATCGAGTCCTAAGGCTCAGGTGGAAGTTGTGGCACTTTCTTTTTTAGAGGACTTAAAATCTTTAGCGGCTAAACATCCATCGGTAACATTAACTACCAAAGCTTATGATGTTTCCGATCTGGAAAGGAGACACCTTGTTATCGGTTGTACCGACAATTTAGATGTCAATCTTCAGATCAATAGAGAGGCTAAGGAGCGGTATTTGTTGGTAAACATTGCCGATACGCCTGACCAATGCGATTATTATTTGGGGGGTATTGTAACCAAAGGCAATGTTAAAATAGCGATTTCTACCAACGGTAAATCACCTACCATGGCAAAGCGAATCCGACAATTTTTGGAAGAAGTACTTCCCAACGACATCAATGAATTGGTTGACAATCTGAATAAATATCGGAAAACGCTGAAAGATGATTTTCAGGAAAAAGTCGAGATCATGAATAAACTGACTAGTAACCTGATCGATAAAAAAGAATAAAAATGGCTGTAATCAGATATTTCGGACAAATTGCAGAAGCTACCGGATGTACTCGGGAGCAAATAAGTTTGGTGAATTCAGACTTAAAAGAACTTCTCCAAACCTTAAATGAGCAGTATGACTTGGATCGATTTCAAAAACACATTGCCGTGAACCAGGTATTAGTAAACCCCGACAAGGCTTGTTTGATAAAGGACTCCGATGAAATTGTCATCTTACCGCCGTATGCAGGTGGTTGATGTTTTTTATTTCTTCGAATGAACACAAAAATAAACTCATGAAAAAAGTTTTTATAGAGGGAGCAATTACTCCCGAATTTATTGCTGAATCGCTAGCCAAACACCAGACCAAGCATAGCATTGGTGCTCATAACATGTTTTTGGGGCAAGTACGAGCAGATGAAGTAGAAAATCAGAAAGTAAAGGGTATAGAATACACCAGCTATGTGGAGCTTGCAAATACGCAATTGGAAACCATTAGAGAGGAAGCCTTTCAGAAATTCAACCTTACCTGTATGCACATCTATCATAGTTTGGGTTTTGTTGCGGCCGGAGAAGTATGCTTATTCGTATTTGTGTCTGCTTCGCGAAGAAAAGAAGTTTATGCCGCTACTGAATATTTGGTGAATCGAGTAAAAGAAGAAGTACCCATTTTTGGTAAAGAAATCTTTGATAATGAAACGCATCAGTGGAAAATAAATCAATAGTTATGGTAGATATTACGCACAAAAAAACAACCCTTCGAAAAGCGACGGCTTCTGCTCGAGTAAAAGTAAGTAAGCCTGAGACGATTGAAGCGCTACAGAAAAATAAAGTCCCTAAAGGAAATGTTTTTGAAATGGCAAAAACAGCTGGGCTGTTTGGGGTTAAAAATACACATACGGTCATCCCGGATTGCCACCCTTTGCCTGTGGAGTTTGCCTCGGTAGATTACGAAATCGAAGACTTGTACATCACCATCATTTTTACGGTGAAAACCGTTTACAAAACAGGTGTTGAGGTAGAAGCTATGCACGGTGCTTCTGTGGTTGCACTAACCATGTACGACATGCTAAAACCCATTGACAAGGGAATTGAAATACACGATATCAAGCTGCTTCACAAATCCGGAGGGAAAAGCAGTTATCAAAATCATTTTTCTACCCCGATTCGAGCAAGTGTTATTGTATGTTCCGACACCATATCAGCAGGTAAAAAGCAAGACCGAGCAGGGCAAGCTATAATCGATAAATTGAATCAGCATGAAGTTGAAGTACTTCACTACGACATCATTCCTGACGAGCTTGAGCAAATACAAAGCAAGGCACTTGAATATGCTTCTACACAGCAGCTAGTCATTTTTACAGGAGGTACGGGCTTGTCTGAAAGAGACGTTACTCCCGAAGCTTTAGAGCCTATTTTGGAACGCAGAATTCCGGGGGTAGAGGAGGCGATTCGTAATTACGGACAAGACCGCATGCCTTATGCCATGCTCTCGAGGAGTGTTGTTGGAACCATTGGAGACTGTTTGGTTATTGCTCTTCCGGGTTCTACAAAGGGTGCCCAAGAGTCTATGGATGCCATATTCCCACACATCATGCATTTGTTTAAAGTGTTAAAAGGATTTACGCACAATGCCTAAACCATCCGACATATTGGTTGATTCTTTGGGTCGTAAGCATAATTATTTGCGAATTTCCATCACTGAAAAATGCAATTTGCGCTGCAGTTATTGCATGCCTGCTGAAGGTTTGCCACTCATGCCAAAGAAGCACCTGATGACGAGTGATGAAATTTACACCTTAGCAGAAGTTTTCGTTAAGAACGGTGTCGATAAAATACGCCTAACTGGAGGCGAACCTTTGGTGCGAAAAGATTTTACGACCATCTTACAACGCTTATCCTCTTTACCTGTTGATTTGACGCTAACAACGAATGCCGTACTGGTGGACAGGTATATTGATGTGTTGAAGTCTTGCGGCGTCAACAGTCTTAATGTAAGCCTAGATACACTTCAAGAAGATAAATTCCTGACGATTACCAAACGTGATGAGTTTCAAAAAACACTTCAAAACATTCAGTTATTGATTCGTGAGGGCTTTCATTTGAAGTTGAACGTTGTGCTGATGAAAGGGTTTAACGACAATGAAATAATTGATTTTATATCACTCACTAAAGAGCTCCCTATAGCTTTGCGTTTTATTGAGTTTATGCCTTTTCAAGGGAATAGTTGGGACAAGTCGCGGTTGGTCACACAAAATGAAATTCTCAAAACCGCAGCAAATCATTTTGGGGCTCATCAATTATTTCCTTTGGAAATGGAGGCAAATGCTACCGCCAAAAATTACAAAATAGCGGGTTTTCAAGGAAGTTTTGGCATCATTAGTTCCGTTAGCAATCCATTTTGCGACACTTGCAATCGCATTCGACTTACGGCCAATGGTAAAATAAAAAATTGTTTGTTTTCTAATGATGAGCTTGATCTACTCACGCCATTACGGGATAATACATTTTCCGAAAGCCTCATAAGCGAGGTGGTTTCACGTAAAAAAGCTGTTCGTGGGGGGATGACCTCATTCGAAGATTTAAAGAATCCCAAAAATCACAATCAAAACAGAAGCATGCTCGCTATTGGGGGATGATAAGGCCACCCGAATAAGAGAATATTCTTTTAAACCCTCGTAAAAACTTTTTTCTGAAATGCAGATTTTGGAGCCTCACATAGGGAGCAAACAAAATCGTTTTCCAAATTTTCAAAAGGTGTTTTTGCTTCTATTTCTTGGTTAGGGTCACCGTATTCTGGGTCGTAAATCGTAAAACATTCTGAACATTGATACACGTCGTATTCTTCGATTTCCGGTTTGGATTCGGGAAGTACTGTTTCTTCTTTTTCATTGCCCAGCTGATCAAAATACATTCGGCTCAGTTCCATCAATAAACCAGGAAGTTCTACCATATCCACATCTTGAACATGAACGATGTATTCTTGTTCATTGGTGTCGAAGTTTTTGGCGTACAACAAGTTGTACGTATCCCTGATTTTATATTCGGAGAGTTCACTCGGTCTCGGATTTTTCTCAACAACAATAGAAGTAAAGTAATTCGTTGTTTTGATATAATTCGTAATTCCGAAGGTTAAGCCGTAGGTGCTGATGTCGTTCTGATCGAAGTTTGTCACCAAATACTTTTTCAGTTTTAAGGCTTCCTCATCTGCTACCGGTAAATGCCAATTCAGTTCCAGCATGGAGTGGCGTACGTTAATTCCAAACTTCCCCAATAATTTTTCCCATTGGAGTTTGGAGTTTTTCGGGATGTCTTTTACGATGAATGATTTCCAAGGAGTGATTGATATTTTACCGATTTCACAGGTCAGACAAAGGTCGCACATGGCTTTTAGGAAGTCTAAGCTGTAAAGGTTATTCCTCCAATACAAACCCAGCCAGTATTTGTCGTTACCCGTTCTGTGCATTCCCTCGTAATAAGGGAACGGTTGAAAGGGGATTTCTAGGGGGTTGTCTATGGTGATGTTGTTGGTTTCCTCCGCATCATTCACCAACTCAAATATGGTTTCGATGGTTTCGGGTTCTTCCACGAGGAGCTTTTCAATGGCAGAAGTTACTCGAGCCATGTCCCAGCTGTAAATTAATACGGGGTAGGCAAGGGTTTGGTTCCATTCGGGTAATCTAACGTATAGGTACCAGTAATCTTCGTGTTCTGAGGCAATAAAATTGAGGTTTCCGGTAAACACAGGCACCAAATGTTGTTTTGGATCCGTGATGTTTACTTTGAGTATGGGCGTTTCTCGGAATTGTTCGAGGACGTACAAGTATTTGTCTCCGGTTAACCAAGATGTACTGGGCATGATATTGCTCGATACGTAGGAAGAAATGATGTTTTGTTTTTTACTATCTTCAGGACTAACAACCTCAAAATCTTTGAACGATTTTAGTAATTCAGGGCTTACTACCTCAGGAAATATAATGTCTTGTCGAGATCCAAAAGAAAAATCTTTTAGCCCTTGTTCCAATCCCATGTTTACAATATCACGCAATTCACCTGGTGAAATAACGCCTCCTTTTACTATTAATCTCGTTAGTTCCATAGTCTATAGTATTCAGTAATTAGTGTTCAGTGTTCAGTTATTGGGTAATCGGTTCGTCTTTATT